>DJFP01000028.1:12950-29293 GCA_002432565.1 Flavobacteriales bacterium UBA5869 | reverse complement strand
ATGGAGTTTGAAAAATTACTACAGCTCAAAACGATAACGAAATAGTCGAGGCAAGGTAGAACTGGCTTGAATAAAGGTCCCGCGAAAGTGGGACTTTTTATTTTTACCACAAAAGAAGATGCGAAGCATTTGAAAACGAAGGTACCTTTCTTAGAAAGAGTAGCTGAGGTACGCGGAGGCGCTAAGAGGATTCTTTGTACTCTTTTCTTTAGGTTATGTGATTTTACTTTTTGACTAATTAATAAAATTCTTAATTCAGTTCACAGAGAATAAATTCCTCTTTCTTTGCGCTCTTTGCTCCTTCGCTGAAGCTACAGCGCAAGCGTTCATTCTTCGCGGTTAAAACGGGGCTTGCCGAAGGCGAGCTAATAAATCCGCGTGATCAGCGCAATCTGCGGGCAAAAAAACAGCCATGCCGCAGGCGTGCATCGACCAACATCAATACTTCGTGCTCTTAATGACGTTGCTGTTCATCCGCCATAGAAATTTTCTATGCATTTATAGCTTCTATTTAGAACATCTCATTTTTTAAATGCTTAAATTTAACAGAACCAAAAATGATGAAATGGCTGTTTTCGATTTAGACATGATCCAAAAAGTCTACGCTGCTTTCCCCGAACGCGTAGCTGCTGCAAGAAAAGTACTGGGCCGCCCTTTAACTTTGACCGAAAAGATATTATACGCCCATCTCTGGGATGGAAACGCAACCGCTACGCACGAACGCGGGAAGTCCTACGTGGATTTCGCTCCGGATCGCGTAACCATGCAGGATGCAACGGCCCAAATGGCTTTGTTGCAATTCATGCAGGCCGGTAAAAAGAAAGTGGCTGTTCCTTCAACGGTGCATTGCGACCACCTCATCCAGGCAAAAGTAGGCGCTGATGCCGATTTACAACGCTCTTTAAACGAAAGCAGTGAAGTATTCAATTTCCTGTCGTCTATCTCCAATAAATACGGAATCGGTTTCTGGAAACCCGGAGCCGGAATTATCCACCAGGTGATGCTGGAAAATTACGCTTTCCCGGGCGGAATGATGATCGGAACGGATTCGCACACGGTAAACGGCGGCGGACTCGGAATGATCGCCATCGGTGTCGGTGGTGCCGATGCAGTTGACGTAATGGCAGGAATGCCCTGGGAATTGAAATTCCCGAAACTGATCGGTGTGAAATTAACAGGAAGACTCAACGGATGGACTTCTGCAAAAGACGTGATCCTGAAAGTTGCTGATATTTTGACTGTAAAAGGTGGAACCGGAGCAGTTGTCGAATATTTCGGTGATGGAGCAATCTCCCTTTCCGCTACCGGAAAAGGAACGATCTGTAACATGGGAGCAGAAATCGGAGCTACAACCTCTACCTTTGGCTACGACGATGCAATGCGCCGTTACTTAAACGCAACCGGAAGAGCAGAAGTGGTGGCTTTGGCCGACCAGATTGCGGATCATTTAACCGGAGATCCGGAAGTGTACGCCAATCCGGCTGATTATTTTGATCAATTAATTGAGATCGACCTGGATACATTGGAGCCGCATATCAACGGGCCGTTTACTCCGGACCGCGGAACACCGGTTTCCAAAATGAAAGAGACAGCTATTGAAAACGGCTGGCCGCTGAAAGTAGAGTGGGGATTGATCGGATCTTGTACGAACTCTTCCTATGAAGACATGTCGCGTGCGGCTTCCATTGTGGAGCAGGCCGTGAAACACGGAATTACGCCGAAAGCAGAATTCGGGATCAACCCGGGTTCCGAGCAGGTGCGTTATACCATTGAGCGCGACGGCATCATTGCAACCTTCGAAAAAATGGGAACAAAAGTCTTCACCAATGCCTGCGGACCTTGTATCGGTCAGTGGGACCGTGAGGGCGCCGACAAACAAGAAAAAAACACGATCGTTCACTCGTTTAACCGGAATTTCTCCAAAAGAGCTGACGGTAACCCGAATACACACGCTTTTGTAACTTCACCGGAGATGGTTGCAG
This sequence comes from Flavobacteriales bacterium UBA5869, assembly GCA_002432565.1. Taxonomy (GTDB): domain Bacteria; phylum Bacteroidota; class Bacteroidia; order Flavobacteriales_D; family Crocinitomicaceae; genus Fluviicola. Next base: position 27,311 of record DJFP01000028.1, on the reverse strand, counting down.
CACTTGCAATTGCCGGTGATCTGGGATTCAATCCGCTGACAGATACCTTAACAAATGACAAAGGCGAACAGGTGAAACTGCTTCCACCGCATGGTGACGAACTCCCGACCAAAGGATTTGATGTAGAAGATCCGGGATACCAGGCTCCGGCAGAAGACGGATCAACTGTAGAAGTGATCGTAAAACCGGAATCAACCCGTTTGCAGTTATTGGAATCATTCCCGGCTTGGGACGGACAAAATATCCTGGGAGCGAAATTATTGATCAAGGCAAAAGGAAAATGTACCACAGACCACATTTCAATGGCCGGTCCGTGGCTGCGTTACCGGGGTCACCTGGATAATATTTCCAACAACATGCTGATCGGTGCTGAAAATGCATTCAATGGAAAAGCCAACGAAGTGGTGAACCAGTTGACAGGTTCGGTAGGTGAAGTTCCGGCAGTGCAGCGCGCTTATAAAAATGCAGGCATTCCTTCAATCGTTGTGGGAGATCACAATTACGGGGAAGGTTCTTCCCGCGAGCATGCGGCTATGGAACCGCGTCATTTGGGAGTTCGTGCGGTAATCGTGAAATCCTTTGCGCGTATCCACGAAACCAACCTGAAAAAACAGGGAATGCTTGGATTGACCTTTGTGAATGAGGCCGATTACGAGAAAATTCGGGAAGACGATACCTTCAACTTCATTGATTTGGTTGATTTTGCTCCGGGTAAACAATTGACCCTGGAAATCGTTCATGCAGATGGTTCGAAAGAAACTATCAAATTAAACCATACTTACAACAATCAGCAGATTGATTGGTTTAAAGCGGGATCGGCTTTGAATTTGATTAAGCTAGAGAATAGTTAAACAGGAAGACGAAATAAAGGAATCCCGGTTTGCATGATGCGAATCGGGATTTTTGGTTATTATTAAACTATCTTGATTTGACAGGAATTATTATAGAATCTAAAAATACCCGGTTTAACCTTTTACAATCAGAGGTACATTCCATATATATCCGAACCTTAGATTTGCTAGATGACTTTACGATCCATCCTTTTCCTTTTTTGGATAATGTTCCTCCATAAGCTGATATAACCTGATTCGAAGAAGGTAAATTTTTAGCAAAAAATTCAATGGTATCTTCTTGAGTTCTTATCAAATAATCTCTTTTTCCATCGTTGATTTTGTATTGTAACTTACCAACATTCGTTATATCAAACGGGCATTGAAATCTTAAATCCCCATTCGGTAAATATTCTTTTCTGCTGAATTCTTTATCTTTTAAATGCTCAACTACAACAGAAAGTTTTCCATTTTCATAGACCTTGGAAATTTGTCTTTTCAATTTTCCGTGAGTATAAATTTCTTCCAGGTAGACATTGTTCGTGCTATCAGACCAGCTTGTTTTTCCATGCAAAACAGAGTCTTGAGTCATTTCTGATATACAGGTTACTTTCTCCTCGGGATAATAAGTTTTACTAATAAGTGTTTCATCACTTTTCGGTTGAGAACAATTAGATAAGATAAATACGAATCCAATAAATTGTAGGATTGACTTCATGAGATGATTTTACTTTAAAAATATACTCGAAAGTAATCATTTAGTTTTTTGTGATTCTCAAGTCTGATACTTGTTTAATGAGCTATTACTGTTGGTCGCTTATGTTAGTTATTTCAAGTTGCAATATGTTTCACTAAACGGAACATCTTGATCTGAGTCATAACACTTTTCTTTAGCATTCTTTTTGGTGTCTCTAATGGTGAATGTTTTATAAACCCCGCCCGGATTGCCGCATTCGCAAACGTACTTTTTTTTACAACCGATAAAGAGCGCGCTTGTCAAAATGGTAGCGATCAAAGTTATTTTTTTCATAAAGAGTGTTTAATTTCCTGGAGTATACAATTACGGATGTCTGTCCTAAAATAGTAATATCAGTTGCCATAGTAATAGTTATTCTTCAGATATTTTATCTTTTCTCTTAAAAAAAGCTTAATCAGGTTTCGGTACTTCAATCTTTAGCAGCGGAGAAGTCCCAATTACACGACAGGGAAATCTTCACCAGAGTTTTAAATCGTTACCCGTCTTATTTATTTCCCGGTTGAAAGCGAAAGCTCCTCTTAGGAATATGCAAGCATAATGAATACTGTCAGGCACTCATTGAAATAAGTAGTTTACGAATTTCGAGCTTCAAATCAGGTGGCGGTCGAACTATAATTTTAATTTCGGCCTTGAAAGCTAAAACCGTAAATCAACCTTCTTTTGAAAAAGAGAAGGTTTTTTTGCAAATAATAATAAAACCAAAAACACTACAATTTATGAAGAGAATTTCTACTCTTGCAGGAGGAGTTATGTCCATAATGCTTGCATTCAATGCATCCGGACAGGCAAATACCAAATTTAATATGGTCAACGATCCGTATTATGGTTTTCCCAATTACACCAGTTTATTTCCGGGCTTGAAAAGTTCCATTCTTGGGGCCGTAAAAGACGATGAGAATATTTCAAATATCGATAGCCGTGGTTCCGGACCAACCGGTTTACGCACTGAATTTTTCCTGAACAATTGGTTCGGTGTCGGTGTGGATGCTATTTACAGCGGAAGCAGCGTGAGTTATGATCGCCTGGATTCCATTGTCGACGGAGTTTCCTATACAAACTCGTATGAGCGTAAAATGAGCCGGGTGCGTATCCAGGCACGTTTCAATTTCCATTTCCCGGTAAAAAGCAAACGCCTGGACATGTATGCGGGAATCGGGATCGGAAGTAATGCCAAATACAGAACAACTTTCGTTAACGGAGTTAAAACAGATGACAAAAGCGGTTTCTGGGATGGTTTCCCGACAATTCCTATCTCCATGAGAACCTGCTGGGGATTCCGCTACTACTTTTCCAAGTTTGTGGGGATGAATTTTGAAGTGGGTATCGGCGGTCCGTTGATTTCTACCGGTGTTTCTTCCCGTTTCGGATTTAAACTGCCGAAAGTTCCCGGGTTGGATGAACTGAATAAGGATGGGGCGGGAGATAACCTGAGAAAAAAGGCAGAGGATGCTAAAAAGAAGGCTGAAGACGCTGAAAAGAAAAAAGAGGAGATCGAAAAAAAGACGGGCAATACTCAAACAGAAGAAGACCCAGCAAAGAAACTGGAGGAGGAGCGTATCCGACTTGAAAAAGAAAGATTACAGTTAGAGCAGGAAAAATTAGAGCTTGAAAAGAAAAAGTTCGAAGAAGAGAAAAAGAAATTGGAAGAGGAAAAACGGAAAAATGAAGAAGAAAAACCTTAATTATAATTGATCCCAAATAAGAAATCCCCTCGGTCAAACCGGGGGGATTTCTTTGAATAAGATAATCTTATTACTGAATCTGACATTTAACTGTCGTAGTTGTTGGATCACCAAACCCAGACTGTGACCATGAAGTTTCAGTAGTTGTTGTTCCGTTCATGCTTTCGCACTTAGTCTTAGCATCGTCTTTTTTGTCCTTGATTGTGGAAGAAGATGGAGTTGTTGTTGTTGATTCTTCCTGGTAAACATCACCACCAAATGAAATTTCAGGTTGGTGTACTGTTGTTGTACAAGCACAAGTGTAATCTTTTTTGCAAGAAGTTAAAGCAAGAGTAGCCAATACGGCCAATGAAAAGATTGTTTTCATGATTTAAATGATTAATTAGAAATTCGGGTCGAAAATAATAAAGATTCAGGAAAGGCAAATAGGTCTGCGTTTCCTGAATCAAAGTTTAACAAAATTGATAAAATAGTATATTTTTTAAACAGCTACGTTGTGCTCTCTCAATGCGTCGTTCAAAGAAGTTTTTAAATCAGTAGATGCTTTTCGCTTCCCGATTATCAATGCGCAAGACACCTGGAAATCTCCGGCAGGGAATGATTTGGTATAAGATCCGGGAATGACCACCGAACGTTCCGGAACATATCCTTTCAGTTCAACCGGTTCCGGTCCTGTTACATCAATAATTTTTGTCGACATCGTCAAACATACATTTGCTCCCAAAACCGCTTCCTTACCAACGCGTACACCTTCTACAACTATACAGCGCGACCCGATGAAAGCATCGTCTTCGATAATAACAGGAGCAGCCTGCAGGGGCTCCAATACACCGCCGATTCCAACACCGCCGCTCAAATGCACGTTTTTCCCGATCTGTGCACAGGAACCAACTGTTGCCCAGGTATCAACCATCGTTCCGGAGTCCACATAAGCCCCGATATTTACATAAGAAGGCATCATGATTACTCCCGGAGCTACAAAAGAGCCGTAGCGTGCAATGGCATGAGGAACCACGCGAACTCCCAATTCAGCATAGTTTTTCTTCAGTGCCATTTTATCGTGGAATTCAAAGGGGCCCACCTCAATCGTTTCCATTTTACGAATCGGGAAATACATCACCACGGCTTTCTTTACCCATTCGTTTACCTGCCAGGAACCATCTTCCATCGGCTCGGCAACCCGAAGTATTCCTTTGTCGATGTCTTCTATCACATGTTCAATGGCCTGGCGTGTTTCCGCCTGATCTAACAATGCCCGATTTTCCCAGGCAGCTTCTATAATGGAACGCATATTTTTGGTTTTTCAGCAAAATTAAAAATTAAAATAATGTAGGTACGTGATTAATCGCATACCTACATTTATATCAAAATGCTGAAAATCCTGTTTTTGATTCGGAATTAATAAGCGTAATTTTGTGGTGTAATTTAAAAATCAGCACTTGTCAAAAATTCTCGCAATCGATTTTGGTCTCAAAAGAACCGGCCTGGCACTCTCCGACGAGCTTCAGATGTTCGCCTTCGGGTTAAAAACCATTGACAGCAAAACACTGATGGATGAATTGAAATCACTGGTTTTGAAAGAGAAAATTGTGGAAATCGTAATCGGGGAACCAAAAAGATTGGATGCTTCCGACTCACACATTACCCAAAACGTACGTTTACTGAAAGAAGCGGTTCAGAAGAATTTTCCGGGAGTGATTGTCAATTTGCTGGACGAACGATTTACTTCCAAAATGGCTTCGGCAGTGATTGCTCAAAGCGGATTGAAGAAGAAAGACCGGGAGCAAAAAGGACTGATTGATACGGTAAGTGCTGCAATTATCCTCCAGGATTACCTTCAAACCCGCTTAAAATAAGGAAAAGTATTTCGAAAGAGTCTATTTCCTAACTTTGTGACAAGTTAAAAGGTTCAAAGAGTTCAAAAGGTTTAAAGTTCAATTGAACACTTGAACGGTTTTAACTTTTGAACTCACAGAAATAATGCAAAGAACAGGGATTTTAACCTTTTCTATGAAATGATTTAAAAAAGAATAAAGAATGATATTGCCAATTGTTGCATACGGTGACCCGATATTAAAAAAAGAAGCAGTAGAGATCGATCAGGACTATCCGGAATTGAACAAATTGATCGAAGATATGTTTGAAACGATGTATGAAGCATCCGGAGTTGGTTTGGCNNGATGAGGATGAGGAAGAAGATCCGCGTGCTGAAGGAATGGAAGGTTTTAAGCGCGTTTTTATCAATCCGATAATTGAAGAGGAGGAAGGCGAAGCATGGGGATTCCATGAAGGCTGTCTGAGTATCCCGAAAATCCGCGAGGAAGTTTACCGCAAGGAAAAAATCCGCATGACGTATTACGATGAGAACTGGCAGTTCCATGACGAATGGTTTGACGGCTACAAAGCGCGCATCATTCAGCACGAATACGATCATATCGAAGGAGTTCTTTTTACAGACCATCTTTCGGTCCTGAAAAGAAGATTACTAAGCAAACGGCTTCAGAATATTTCCCAGGGATTGATCTCCGTAGCTTATAAAATGAAGTTCCCGTCTTTCAAAAAAGGAAAATGATGAAGGTATTCTATGCGATTACTGCAGGATTGTTGATGGCTGCATGTTCTTCCAACACGGAAAAAAAACATGAAAAATCAAGCGATACGACCAATAAAGGTGATTTGGCTTCTGCGGTGAAAGAAGTCAGAGCGTTTGAAGATTCTTTGAAAAGATCCGGAATGCAGTACGATCAGCAGACTGCGGTTGTGTATGCGGAGAAATGTTTGTCGGTAACACACCGTTTCCCGAAATCAGAGGAAGCTCCGAAGTTTATGGATAAAGCACACATTATTTTCGCTTCCGTCGGTCTGCACCAGCGTTCGGTGATTGTTGCAGATTCCTTGATAGCGATGTACCCCATGTATAAAAACAGGCCCATGGTATTGGAAAGCCTGGCGGGTGCCTATGATGTGTTTGTAGTACCGAGACAGAAAGAAAAAGTGAAGAAATACTACGAAATGCTGCTAAAGGAAAATTCGGAAATGAAAGCCGAGCAACGAAAACAGATCGAGGATCGTTTAAAGTACATAGATTTGACATTCGACGAATACGTTTCGAAAGCAAATTAGGTTTTTGAACTGATTTTCGTTAACTATGTGTTAAAGAAAATTTGGAGTAACACTTAATATTCTATATTTACAACAACTAATTAAGAAACACAATGAAAAGAGTATTATTTACAATGATGTTAGCTTTTGTAGCTGTTATCGGTGCAAACACTGCAGTAGCTCAAGAAGTTCAGAACGGAGCTAAGATCGAATTTGCGAAAGAAACGCATGACTACGGTAATATCAAATACGGGGCTAATGGAACTTGTACTTTTACTTTTACAAATACAGGTAACGCTCCTTTGATTATTTCAAACGCAAAAGGATCATGCGGATGTACGGTTCCTGAGTGGCCGAAAGAACCAATTGCTCCTGGAGCAAAAGGAGTAATTACAGTGAAGTATGATACAAAACGTTCAGGTGCTATCAACAAGAACGTTACAATTACTTCTAACGCTGTGAATGAGCCTACAAAAGTAATCCGTATCAAAGGAAATGTTGCTCCGCAGCCGGAAGGAACAAGTCCTGTAAACGACGGTGGTGCTCCATCTGCACACTAAAAAATAAGATCGAATGCGTTGTTTAGCTATCGCATTTCTCATACTGAATTCCGCTTTTTGCATCGGTCAGAAAGCGGAATTTTCTGTTGATAAGGCTGTCTTTACCTTTCCGAAAACAAAAGAAGGGCCGGTCATTTCTCATGATTATGTTATTACCAATACCGGTGATGCACCACTAATTCTATCTGATTATAAAGTTTCCTGTCCGTGTACCAAAGCAACCCTCCCCGGGCCAATTCCGCCCGGAAAATCTGCAGTTATGCACGTGACCTTTGAAACCAAAGGAAAATATTACGAACAGGACCGCGCAATCATCCTCTCAACCAACACCAAAAAAGGAACTGAAAAAGTCCGCTTCAAAGTCTTCGTCATCCCTGAAGGAGAATGAAAAAATTGAGGATTCTCTATGCGAAGTTTAAGCCATTCAATCTACTGGATTTGTAACTTCGGAAACAATCCTAATTGCGCATACTTTTAAATCTTAAGTTTTAATCAAAAATATTGCCTGTCCTTCTTATTTGAAGTTCGGAGAGAAAGCTTTTCCTTTTGGATGCTAATCCCGAAAAGTGCTTGTCATTTGGGATCCTGATCCCTTCTTTTCGTGGATGAGCCCAAAAAGAAAAGTTGCTTGTAGGCAGCAATTGGGATAAAGGCATTTTTGCCTTGGAAAAAAGTAGGAGGAAATAAAAGGTTGCTTTGAATAGCTGTTTTTAACAGCTATTTAAGACTTGAGTTAAAGCCCTGTTAAACCTTGTTTACCGGTGGTTTCGTTTGCGTAGATTGCTTCAATATTTAAATGCTACGTTATGAAATCGAATACACTCGTTTTAATCTTAAGTTTTGTTTTCACATTGGGTGTGAAACAAGCATTTGCACAGCCGGAAGTTTTGAATGGTGCACAAATCCAGTTTGAGAAAGAATCACACGACTATGGTACCATCGAGAAAGATGCTAATGGTGATTGTGTCTTTATTTTCAAAAACACGGGAAATAGCCCGTTGATTTTGGAAAATGTGAAAGGCTCCTGTTCCTGTACTGTTCCCAAATGGCCCACGGAACCCATTCTGCCGGGAGAAAAGGGAGAAATCAAAGTGCATTACAATACTGCAAATTCGGGACCGATCAATAAATCGGTTACGATTACATCCAATGCAGTAAACGAACCGGTGAAAGTGGTTCGGATTAAAGGAAATGTGCTGATGCCGCCTGCCAATGAACCTCAAAAGCAGGAAGCAACGAACTAAAAAGCAATTACCGTCGTTTGAAAGGTAAGCAAATTGATTTTGTTTACCTTTTTTCGTTTGTAACATCATTAAGAAAGCGCATTATTATTGTAAAGAGATCTGATCGAATGAACCGGCTGACCAATCAAAATTTGCTGCAAGTTATTTTTGTGGTGTTGTTCTTGCGGACCATTCCTGTTTTCGGGCAGGATTCGCTGAAACCCTTTCAATTCGAAAAAATAAGCCTGGAAAGAACCGTTTCCTTGAACGCCCGGATGCTTTCTGCTGCTATTACAAATGGAAAAACAACGGATAAAGAGAAGTTTGATGCCATTCTTTCCTGGGTGGTAACCCATGTCAGGTATGATTACAGGCGCTACAATTCGGGCAGGGCCTTTTCCTCCGATTATTCGTTAAAGCGAATTTTGAGAAGACAAAAAGGTATTTGCACGGATTATACCCATTTAATGGATTCGCTTTGTACTTATGCGGGCTTGCAAAATGTAACGATCACAGGTTATGTGAAAGAAGTGAATTTTGATGTGAAGGATGAACTGTATTTCGATAACCATGCCTGGAGTGCCGTGAAGCTAAACGGAGTTTGGTTTTTGTACGATCCTACTTGGTGTTCGGGAGCTGTTAGCTGGGATTATAAGCGCTTTGCAAAATGGAGGCTAAAAATGATCCGGAAATTATCTAAACGCACCAAAAGCAAGGAATTGAAATTTGGTTCTAAAATAAAGAACGGTAGTATTTGTGATCTGCCCAAAGAAACGGTTTACGGCTCAAAAACGATCCATGTTGTCCGGTTTTTCCCACGTGTTTTTATCCAGATGCTCAGTTGGTTCCCTTTCAAAGTAAGAGCGAAATATACCGGAGTTGCGAATTCGGAATATTACCTGGTGAACCCGGAAAAGTTTTCGGTTACCCATTTCCCGAACAACCCCATTTGGACGTTGTCTAAAAATTCGACGAATGTGAAAGAATTTGCAGCGGACCCTAAATCATATAACATTCCGGAATACCTCGCGATGGATCAAAGCCGGCATGGAACATTCTGCCTGGAGTGCGACGATTATGAGGCATCCGGGGAACTTGAAAGAGAATTTAAAAACTACCAGGCAAGTCTGAGGAGCAATCCCAACAATCACCTCTTGCCCGGAAATTACCATTTAGCAATGGGTGGGCATTTGTTTCAGGAAGTTTTGAAAGAAACGGACTCCTTAACGAAGGTTCATTTGATGGATTCTACTCAGGCATACTTGCTGCAAGCGAGGGCATATTACAAAAAGGCTAAGGTGGACGCACGGGTTGAAGCGACTTTTCAGGTTAAAAAGAATACCGCCAAAAAATACGTGCTTTTAAAAGAGAACCGTACGGATTTGGCACAGGTGAAAAAAATGCTTAACCGCACGGCTGTAAAAAGGAACCTGGTGCGTGCACTGGCTGTAAAATCAAGAAGTCTGCACAGAACGGAAACCAATTTTTTATACAAGTTCAATAATAATCTTAAAGAACCGGGTCCGGCTAAAAAAATGAAAGACGAACAGGTTCAAAAAGTGAAGCAAAAAATTGAAAGGAGTAAATTCTACTGTGATTCGTTAACGACCGAAATCCAATCGATACAAACCCGTTTTAAATCCAATCTCGGAGTGCTTTGGCTGAACTTGAGAGAACAGGAAGAGATTGCTGTTCCTTTGTTCAATCATTATTACACGGATGGCGACATGCGGATGTTTAAAATGCGAGACAGCTACAAATATGATATTCGTGAACTGCGGAAGAAAATTGCTGCAGAGAAACAAGTACTTCAGAATAGCGTTGACCGGAATATCCTGGATATGGCCGACTCGGTTTGTAAAGATTACGTACACATGGTGAAACTGGTCAAAAAAAGGGATGCTGCTTTTTCAAAAAACAAGCGGAATTTCATGCTGCTGAGACGTGCTAATGTATTTACAGGTGCTGATGTAAAGCAATTCTGCCTGGAAACCTCCGAAACGGTTCAGCAGACTATTTGCTGGAATAGTGAAAATGAATTACTGGTGAAAAGTCTCGTGGAGACATTTAATTATTTTACCCGGGCCATGCGAAAATCAACACAAGCTATTCCCTGGGACACCCGGATGGAACTGAAGCGCCACCAGGTAATTGAACAGCATGTGAGAAGGAATCAAATGCGAAACAAAGATGCAGTGGATAACAACGCGAAAATGGTTAGCATACTAAATACCAAACTGCACGAGCACCGCAAGAAATTCGAGCGAAAGAAAACAATCTAGCCTCTTGGGCAAAAGCAGCAAAGTTGCTAGTCTCCTATATGTTCTGTGTACGTGTACGGTTAAGAAAACAGCAATGCTGTTCACTTTGTGTTCCAATATCAGTTTAGTACGTCAAATATCTCCTTGTGTACTTTGTGCGCGCTTTGTGGTTAACCATTTACTTTGTGGTATCCGTGATTAAAAGACTGCTTTCTCAAAACTTTCCAAAAATTAGCCTGAGTTATCAACAAGCATTCACTTGTTTTTTGATTCGTCCCTTTCTTTTGATTACCTTTATTGTCCCCAAAAAAGACTCACATGTTTTTGATTTTCGATACCGAAACAACAGGTTTACCTCGTGATTGGAATGCTCCTTTGACCGATTTGGATAATTGGCCGAGAGCAATTCAGATTGCCTGGCAGTTACATGATGAGCTGGGAAATCTGGTCGAAGCAAAAGATTTCCTGATCCGCCCGGACGGATTTGACATCCCTTACGATGCGGAACGAATTCACGGAATTTCTACCGAATTGGCCGCAGAGCAGGGAGAAGCTTTGGAAGATGTAATCGCAGAATTTAATGAAGCCTTGCGGAAAGCAAAGTTTGTGGTCGGACAAAACATTGGTTTCGACTTGAACATTATGGGGGCTGAGTTTCTGCGCATGCAGGTGGAAACCAATATGCACGACCTTCCGGTTTTAGATACCTGTACGGAAGTTACTGCNNGAGTTGCACAATTATCTGTTCAGCGTTCCTTTCGGTGAGGCGCACAACGCAACTGCCGATGTGGAAGCAACTACGCGTTGTTTCTTTGAGTTGGTCCGCCGGGAAGTTTTTACCAAAGAAGAATTAAAAGTTGAATTAGAGTTTTTTGATCGGTTCAAGATCGCAAACCCTGATTTCATTCAGCCGATCGGGCTTACACACCTGAATTTAAAGGAAGAAAGCGCCAAACTCAAAAAGCANNGATGTTCCTTTTGTTCACCTGCACAATCATACCCAGTTTACGATTCTTCAGTCTACCATGGATGTGAAAGGATTGGTGAAACAAGCCATTAAGCACAATATGCCGGCTGTTGCCCTGACAGATATCGGGAACATGATGGCGGCTTTCCACTTTGAGAAAGCAATTACCGGTATCAACAAAGAAATTGAAGCCGAAAGACAGGAAGCCGAAGAAAACGGACAAACCTATACCAAACAACCGCTGATGCCCATCATCGGGTGTGAAATGTACGTGTGTCGCGACCGGAAAGATAAAACCGTCAAAGACAATGGTTCACTGGTGGTTTTCATTGCGAAAAACAAGAATGGTTATCACAACCTCATCAAATTGGCTTCCATGGCCCACACCGAAGGAATGTACTACGTTCCGCGGATCGATAAGGCTGCTGTGGAGCAATACCACGAAGACATTATTGTCCTTACGGGAGGTTTGAACGGAGAAATTCCGGGACTACTTTTGAACGTGGGGGAAAAACAGGCTGAAGAAGCACTTGTTTGGTGGAAAAATATTTTCAAAGACGATTTATACGTGGAAATCATGCGCCACGGACAGGAAGATGAAAACCGCGTGAATGCCTCGTTGATCAAACTGGCACAAAAACACGAAGTAAAAGTCGTTGCGACGAACAATACGTTTTACGCTACGCGAGAGGATGCAAATACGCATGACATCCTATTGTGTGTAAGAGATGGCGAGCAGGTGACTACTCCAAAAGGAAAAGGACGGAATTTCCGTTTCGGATTGGAAAACGAAGAATATTACTTCAAATCGGCCGACGAAATGAAGGAATTGTTCCTGGACCTTCCTGAAGCCATCGAAAGTGTAGCTGAAATTTTAGGAAAAATCGAACACTATCCGCTTGCACGGGAAGTACTTCTTCCTGCGTTCGATATTCCGGAAGAATTTAAACATCCGGAAGATGAGGTCGATGGCGGAAAGCGTGGTGAGAATGCCTATTTACGTCATTTAACATACGAAGGAGCGGCAAAACGCTACCCGGAAATTACCGATGAGATCCGTGAACGACTGGACTTTGAGCTGGCAACAGTTGAAAGAACAGGTTACCCGGGATACTTTTTGATCGTACAGGATTTCTGCCAGGCAGCCCGCGACATGGGGGTTTCCGTTGGGCCGGGACGTGGATCCGCAGCAGGATCCGCAGTTGCTTACTGTACCGGAATTACAAATGTCGATCCGATTGCTTACGATCTCCTATTTGAGCGCTTCCTGAACCCGGATCGTGTATCCATGCCCGATATTGATATTGATTTCGACGATGAGGGCCGTGGACGCGTCATTGACTGGGTAATTGAAAAATACGGTGCAAACCAGGTAGCTCAGATCATTACTTATGGAACAATGGCCGCGAAGTCTTCCATTCGGGATGCGGGACGGGTGTTGGACCTGCCTTTGATCGAAACAAATAGTTTGGCGAAACTCATTCCGGATAACTTCTCACTGGATGCGATTTTCAACTGGGAAGAACCTAAACTGGCTGAAAAACTAGCCAATAGTCCGCAGGATCTTGCAAACGTACAGGAATTGCGGGCAATTGCAAAAGGAAACGACATGCGTGCCCAGGTTTTGAGACAGGCTCAGCGCATTGAAGGTTCTGTTCGAAATACTGGTATCCATGCCTGTGGTGTGATCATTACACCGGATGATATTACGAATTTCGTTCCGGTTGCACTTGCGAAAGATACGGGCATGTGGTGCACACAGTTCGATAACTCCGTAGCGGAAGAAGCCGGGTTGTTGAAAATGGACTTCCTGGGATTGAAAACGTTGACTTTGATCAAGGATGCGGTCAAGAATGTCAAAAAGCGCCACGGGATTGATCTCGATCCGGATACTTTCCCGATTGACGACGAGAAGACCTACGAATTGTTCCAACGGGGTGAAACCGTGGGTATCTTCCAGTATGAAAGTCCCGGGATGCAGAAATACATGCGTGAACTGCGTCCGTCGGTGTTTGCCGATCTGATTGCCATGAACGCCTTGTATCGTCCGGGGCCGCTCGAGTACATCCCGGATTTCATTAAGCGGAAGAACGGAGAGCAGGAAATCAAATATGATTTGGATGCCTGTGAAGAGTATCTGAAAGAAACATACGGAATTACCGTTTACCAGGAGCAGGTAATGCTTTTGTCCCAGAAATTGGCTGGTTTCTCTAAGGGGGATGCCGACGTTCTGCGTAAGGCAATGGGTAAGAAGCAGCGTTACATCCTGGATAAAATGAAGCCGCAGTTCGTGGCTCAGGGACAGGAACGCGGACACGATCCGGTTGTACTGGAAAAAATCTGGAAGGACTGGGAAGCATTTGCGTCCTATGCCTTTAACAAATCGCACTCCACGTGTTATGCATGGATTGCTTACCAGACAGCTTACCTGAAAGCAAATTACCCGGCAGAATTTATGGCTGCGGTACTTTCCAATAACCTGAACGATATTACGCAGGTGAGTTTCTTCATGGAAGAATGCCGCCGGATGGGAATTGAAGTATTGGGACCCGACGTGAACGAATCTTCCTATGAGTTTACCGTGAACCAGGCCGGAGCAGTTCGTTTCGGATTGGGTGGTATCAAAGGTTTGGGAAGCGGACCGGTTGAGAATATCATCGAAGAGCGTCAGAATGGATTTTTCACTTCGATTTTCGATATGACCAAGCGACTGAACCTGCGTTTGGTGAACAAAAAAGCACTGGAAAGCATGGCGTATGCCGGTTGTTTCGATTCCTTCAAAGGAGCTCACAGAGCGCAGTATTTTGCATTGGACGGTTCCGGAAAGACCTTCATTGAAAATGCGTTAAAGTACGGAAACAGCTTACAGGATAATGAAAATTCGGCACAGGTTTCCATGTTCGGGGAATCCACCGATGTGAAAATGCCCGAACCAACAATCCCGAATTCGGAAGAATGGAGTTTGCTGTATAAGCTGAA
>DJFP01000028.1:11642-12940 GCA_002432565.1 Flavobacteriales bacterium UBA5869 | reverse complement strand
CATTTGGGGCGTGATTTCACCATTCCGGCTATTATTACGGATGCACAGCATTTAACCACGAAAACCGGAAAGCCGTTCGGGTTGATTCTCATCGAAGATTATACCAATTCGCACAAGCAATACATATTCGGGGATACTTATTTGAAGTTCAAACATTTGTTGACAAAAGATTTGTTCGTAGCCATCAAGGGAAGAGTGCAGGAAGGGCCGTATCCGGATAAGATCACGAAGATGAAACCGATCGAGTTCAGTATCAATTCCATTGAACAGCTGCAGGATATGATGGGAAATAAATCCGCGACGATCAATATTACCGTTCCGATCAAATTACTGGACCAAATGATGCTCAATAAGCTGGAAACGATGTTCAAAGAAAGCGAAGAAGGAAACTGTTCGGTAAAATTCACCGTGGTGGATCATTTGGATAATCTGACGGTGAGTATGCCATCCAAGCGGCTTCGGATCAATCCGTCTGCTAAAATGCTCTCAGAAATGAAAGAAATGCAGCTGGAAGTTGGTTTTGACACGAATTAACGACTGATCTGTTTCAAGGCAAATTCCAAAACACGATCACTGCTTTGCAGGTATTCTTCAATGGTTTGTCCCACCGTAAAATCCGGTTTCACGCCATCTCCATAGCTTTGATCAGGCAGTTTTTGTACATCCTGATCCAGGTCTACAATTGAAAAGGACAATTGAAGTTCCGTATTCGGAAGTTGGTAGGTAACCGAAATGTGCCCGGTGTGTCCGTAATATCCCCCCAAAGCTTCCTGTCCGATAACTACTGTTCCTTCATCGCTTTTCACCATGCTGGCAAATAATGAACCTGCGGAAGCTACAAACGGACTGATCAACAGGTAAACTTTCCCGGTAAAAGCGTTGGGTTTGGGAGCCCAGAACGCATTGAATGTTTCGTTTTGATAGAACTTTCCGTCTTTTTGAATCGAATGTTCTTCCCGGAGTGTTTCTTCCAGGTCTTTGATCTCATCGGTTTCTTCTTCTACATAGCATTTCTTAAAAGGAACGGATTGAAAGAGCGTGAAAGCGGAACGGTTTTCCCTGAAATTTCGCCCGGTCAGGTAGGAATACAGCAAGAGATCGTTCGGATCGTTCCCGCCCCCATTTTCGCGGATGTCGACGATGAGGTTCTGAATGTTCCGGTGCTTCAGATCATTGAAAACCGAGTCGAGAAAAGCTGCATAGTTTTTATGACCTTCACTTTTGGGTCCGCCCAGTGCAAAAGTATTCACCGTCAATAAACCCGGTCCTGAACTGTCAAGGTATTGAAAAAAGTAATC
>DJFP01000028.1:10630-11624 GCA_002432565.1 Flavobacteriales bacterium UBA5869 | reverse complement strand
GAACTGTCCCGGTAGTTAATGGCAAATGAATCGGATTCCCCATACGCAAGATAAACATAGAAAGGGAGCGAACCTGTCTCAAGGAAAGCACATTTTCCGGTAAGATTGTGTCCATCCGTGCTGGTGTACTTAACAACTTCCTTCGCAAAGTCTTTAGCAGGAATCCCGTTTACGGAAAGGATCTCACTTCCCAGGGGAAGGTTGTCATAATCGAGGTTGGAGTACAACTTGTTATCCAGGTATTTCAAAGGCAGCGGGAAGAATATTTTTTGCCTGCGGAGTTCTTGTTTCATGGAGTCTGGAAAATACAAATCGTTGTGACAGCTTCCGGTAAAATCAATGACCTTCCAAACTATGTTGTAAAATTCGCGGTAAGAAGTGTGTTTTTGAATGGATTTTCTGCTTGTTGAGAACATGCTGTCTGTTTCCCATTTTGAATGGTATTTGTATAACCCGGCATTTGCTTTTTCATAAATGCGCCGGAAAAGATCAAAATCTTTCAATAGCTGCCGTTTGCTGAAAGTTTGGTTTTGCTGGGCAGAGCATTCGAGGATCAGAAGGAGGATTGACAGAACGGAAAGCAGCTTCTTCATAGACTTTTTCCAAAGATAGATCGGGCAACCCGCAATTACTTGTATAATCTTGGCAATTTTCCATTCAATTGATCCCGGTATGCTTTTGGCGAAATACCAATGTATTTTTTGAAACTGTTGGAAAAATGGGAAATATCCGTAAAATTGTAGACATAGGCCAGGTCTGTCAGGTCACAGCCGGCATGGATTTTGGCTTTTGCGGCAAACACTTTTTTCATCAGTACATAACTCATAGGCGACATTCCCGTCAGTGATTTGAATTTTTTGGCAAACCCGTATTTATTCAGATGGACAATCCGAGCCAGTTCATCGAGGTAAAGTTTGTCTTCCAGGTTTTGCTCGATGTAGGTTGTCAGTTCGGTCAGGTAATCCGAGTGGAAGGCTGTTTCCTCCTTTGGTGC
>DJFP01000028.1:0-10592 GCA_002432565.1 Flavobacteriales bacterium UBA5869 | reverse complement strand
CCGGATCTGCCTGTTTTGAAATGCGACTTCTTTTCCGTTCAGCACATGTGCCATTAATTCCGGAGATACATAGATCGTATCAAAGCTGAGACTGCTATCCGGATCAATCCGCGGATTGGCATGCACCTCGTATGGATTGGTAATGGATATACAGCTAGCCTCACTGTATAAAAAATGATCGTCGAATGCTATTTTTTCAATGCCATCGCGGATAAGTGAAATGCAAAAGGTTTCATGGAAATGCCTGGGGAAATCCTGGCTTTGATTCCTGACAGAAATAAAATCAAGCTCATTTGTCATAACCTTCATTGGTTTTCCATGCGTTTACGGTGTGCAAGACACCGAATATACAAATAATACCACGCTTCTCTAAACCCCGAAGGCTGCCACTTATCCTTCATCATCTTTCCCTGCCTGGTAGTTTCGATTTGCATGATCATAATCAAAAACAGGCATGTACCCGTATCTTTTGATTTCTTCCAAATCGGTATGATCGCTGGTTTTCACTTTCCAGGTCATAATTAAATCCGGATTTTCAATGGTTTCTCCGGTGGATACCTCCCGGTACTTTCCTTCTTTGGCTTTTTTGATGGTTTCCTTCAGGTAAGGGATCCGGAAAACACTGTTGTCGTCCCGGATGATCTTGAAAAATCCATCTATCGTTAATTTGGCAATCGTACCGTGTGTCTGGTACCGCTCGATTACCTTTCCTTCCTGGTCAATAAAAGTCAATCCAACAAGAACTACTTTCCCTTTCAAATAATTTCGCAATTGTCTCCAGGTCATCATAACATTTCGTATTGGTGAATTTTTAAGTTACAAATTATCGGAGCTTTTTGCCGAACAGAAACTGCCAGAGAATGTTAAGATTTGGATTATTTAAGAATTGTATGTTATTTTTCTATGACATCAATAGGATCAGGTTTGGCTTTATAAAAGCTTAAAACTTTTAGTGCATCCTTTTTTGATAATAGCTTTAAGTCAGAATTTTGAATAGCCTGTTCATCAGACATCATTGATCTGGAAAGAATTAATTTATAAACTTCGGTTTTCGTATTTAAGTCAATGTCTCCGTTTTTATAGTCCAGATAGCTTTGGTAGGCTTCAGCCATCTGCAACCAAATTTTGATCTCGTTGTCCGGATGCAAATCTCGTTTAAAATCCTCTATTGTTTGTTCTAAACTTATCTTGTCAACTTCTTGAAAGGTGGAATGTATCTTCTTAATGTTGTTTAGTTGCTCTTGTGTAAGTTCATCATGAACAATTTCATTTATTTCAATTTTGTTCGAATCAATAAATTCTGGTTCTGTTTGATCTTCTTTACAAGATGCTAAGATCAAAATTAGAATAAAGGGCTTTAGAAAGGATTTCATAAACTAATATCTGAAAGCTTAAAATGGAGAATTGAAAAGACTTTTAAATGTCAACTCTCCATTTTCATCATTTTAATTTCATCAACAAATAAGAAAATACCAGGGCATTGGACTTGGCGCTTTGCTCATTGGTCGATGAACCTGCGTGACCGCCTTCGGTGTTTTCGTAGTAATAGGTTTTGTATCCCAACTCGTTCATTTTAGCGGCCATTTTTCGGGCATGTCCCGGGTGAACACGATCATCGCGGGTAGAGGTCGTGAAGAATACTTCCGGGTAATTCATTCCGGGTTTCAGGTTTTGGTAAGGAGAATATTTCTGAATGTATGCCCATTCTTCCGGAATGTCCGGATTTCCGTATTCACCCATCCAGCTGGCTCCGGCCAATAATTTGTTGAAACGCTGCATGTCCAAAAGCGGGACCTGGCAAACAACTGCGTTGTAAAGGTCCGGGCGCTGCGTAAAAGCTACTCCGACCAATAATCCGCCGTTGCTTCCACCTGTAATACCCAAATGTTTCGGAGAAGTGATTTTTTTAGCGATCAAATCTTCCGAAACAGCAAACAAATCATCGAATACATTCTGGCGCTTTTCCTTGATCCCGTCCTGGTGCCATTTCGGACCGAACTCGCCGCCTCCGCGAATGTTGGCAATGACGAAAACACCACCTTTGTCTAACCAGGAGTTCCCGTAAGTGGACATGTAAAACGGTTGATAGGAAACTTCAAATCCACCGTAGGCAAGGATCAGTGTCGGATTTGTTCCATCTGTTTTAAGGCCTTTTGAGGCCACCACAAAGTAAGGTACCATCGTTCCGTCTTTTGATTTTGCTTTAAANNTGCTTGACTTCGTATTTGCCCGCATCAAAATAGGAGGGAAGTGACTGGCTTGACTTAAATGTATTGTTTCCGGCATCAGCAATATACAAAGTAGTCGGAGTAATGAAATTTTCGTACTCAAAGAAATACTGGTCTGAAAGTTCTGCAGTTGAGAGGATGGCAATGGTCCCGAATTCCGGAGCTTTTACCTTTTCACTGCTCCATTTTCCATTGTCTAAGGAGTAAATGTACAACTGGCTGGTTACGTTGGTAAGCAGGTTAATCAGTACTTTGTTTTTTGTTGTTGCTACTTCTGAGATGCTTGAAAATTCATCCGGCTGAACAATTAACTGAACGTCTCTTGTTCCGGTTAATAGTTTGGTAAAGTTTACGCTTAAAAGGGCGCCGTTTTGATAGGTTTTGGAATTGACGGTCCAATCGGATTTCAGTTGAATGATCAACTGATCGTTCAGTAAACCATTGATCCCGCAGTCTTCAGGGATATCAAGCGTAACAATTTCGTTATTGATCCAGACCAACTTTTTGGAAGTAAAGAAAGTGGGAGCCTGTGAAATGAACGTATAGATTTTATCGCCGTCTTTCAAAGTTCCACCCCAGGTACCAACATCCGACTGCTGGCCTTCATAGATCAACTTGGCGTCTTTCAATAATGTGCCGCGTTTCCAGATCTTCACCTGGTTCGGGTAACCGGAAGTAGTCATGGTCCCGTCGCCGAAATCGGTTGAAACACATAGCGTATTTTCGTCCATGTAGCTGGCTTCTCCTTTTGCTTCATCAATCTGGAACCCGTCAGCGATAAATTGCTTCTTTCCGGCATCAAATTCTTTGATAAATACCGCGTCGCCGCCGCCGTTGGAAAGCTGAACAAGGAATCGATTGTCGGAACCGTGCAGGGCAGAAACACCTTTGTAAACCCATTTAACGTTGTCTTTTTTGGATAATTCATCAAAATCCAGGAGAATGTCCCAGTTCATTTTTCCAGCGGTGTAGTCCGTCAAAAGGCATCTTCTCCAGATTCCCCGCTCGTGATCTTTGTCTTTCCAGAAATTGTACACATATTTCCCGCGAATTCCCGGGTAAACAATCTTTTCGGCAGAATTGGAGATTTCCAAACTTTTGTCGTAGATGAACTGGTAGTCTTTCTCTTTGCTTAACCGGTCAAGAGTGGCTTTGTTCTGAGCTGCTACGAATTCGAGTGCTTTTTCGCTTTCCACTTCTTCCAGCCAAAGGTATTTGTCTTCCTGTGCCTGGATTGTTGGAGTGATTCCGAGGATTGTCATGAGAATAAGCGGATATTTTGTCATGGTTTAACAATTATCAAGGTGTACGAATGAGTAAGTGTTTATTCCAGTGAATAAGCGCCATCAATATACAAATTATCCCTGTACTTTCCCTTTCAGACAATGTTGAAATGGTCTCCAGGTCATAATGCTATCTGTTATGGGAATCCTTAAAATGCCAAAAGTCAGGTCTTTATCAGTGCCGAATTGCCGGGAACTGTTAAGATTTGGAGTTCTTTAAGAAAGTGTCAAATTGTTTTTTTTGGTTTTGTACCATTCCACGAAATGTCCCAGTAAACCTTTTAAATGCGAAATATCTCCCAGCATGAAGGGAATGATATCTCCGGAATGTAAAATTACCAAAAGGTATTGTTTGTATTCACCACCCCTTTCCATCCAGCCGTTGGGAATGTATTCGGACATAGTTCCGGTAACACAAATAGCTTCCCAGTTCAGGAATTCCTCTTTGCGGTAAAGAATACCTGTTTCATCTATGTCGATTTCCTGAAGATGTAATTTATTGGGTAATGGAAGATTTGCTGATTTCTCATGAGGTTCAAGAATTCGTGTGAATGTTAGTTCATACCTTCTTTTGGAAAAAATGAACCAACCGCTGTTTCTGGTTCTTTTATAGATATAGTAAACCAAACGATCTTTACCTTCTTTTTCCGTCATACCAGAAGTATCGTTTAATCCAGCAAACTCCGCAACTCTATCAACTCATTCACCTTTTCCAGGTTTCCTACCTGCTGGAAAGATGAGACCAGGTTGGTCAGCATGCGGCGGATAATATCCGAATTGGAGCAGGGTTGAAAATGGCTTGCCTGCGGGGCAACCTGTATACTCGACAAGAACTGCACAATGTCGTCTTTTTGAAGCATGCTTCCTTTGGAAAATGCGTTGATGTAGAACAAAACGCCGTATTCGTTTCCGTTCGAGATGAACTGGTTCACTCCGTTGTTGTCCATATAAGCCAGCACGAAATGGTTCGGGAGGTTTACTCCGTAAATAGGAAGTTTTAATTCCTGGGCAATAACACTGTAAAGAATGCTCAGGCTCAGCGGATTTCCCTTCTTAGTCTCAATCACCGTGTTGAGGAAAGAATTCAGCGGTGAGTTGTAATTCTTGGAATTTCCGGAGAATCCGTATTGCCCGAAAAGTACTTTATTGATAATGCGGATCGATTCGAAAGCGGTCATGTTCGGGTTCAGCTCCAGCCAGCAATCCCTGCGGACACGCTCAATGAACTCGTAAATATGCTTCTCGTCCAAACCGGGATATTGGTATTTTGCCACAATAATGGCACCTTTCAGTAAATCTTTGGTAGAACTATGGTACCAGGAAACCAGCTGGCGTTTGCATTCTTCGAATTGGATTTCGTGGATCAGGGTCTCAATACGCGACTGGAAAAGCAATCCGTAATCTTTTTCTTCCCAGGAAGATTCCAACAACTGTACTGCATCCGGTCCGATCTCCAGTAAGCGATCTCTTACATGCGCATAAACTTGCTCATCCGGATCATCCATGAGTGCAATTAGGGCTTGTAAAGATTTGAGATCTTTCATGTAACAAAGATATAGGAAGCTGAATTCGGATTTTGAATTCTTTCGTTGAAACTATTAATACTGGAATGTGAACAACGAATTAAAACGATGTAAACAGCTTGGTTTTGCTCATAAAAGAATTCGAATATGTGTAACTTTTTGTCAAATAATCGATTAAAAGTGATATTTACTCATTTAACCCCAAAACGTTTGGTATGTTATTTGTTATCAACGATATTCGCATCACTAAAACTACAGCACAATGAAACGTCTATTAATTTTCAGCCTTTCTTTAGCGGCACTTGCACAAGTTGTATCTTGTAAGAAAACAAAATGGGAATACGATGAAAGTAATGCCCCAAAAACCAACGCAATCGTAGAAAATGCTTTTGCTGAAATGGCAAGTATGTCAGATCAGGCTTACGAGGGCGGAGACTTCGTTTACGGGATCGACAAGCCGATTATCCGTTACCAGGACAAACACACAGTTACTGAGTCCGAAAAGGCAAATTGTAATGTGATCATTACTATTGATACCATCGGTTCACAGGATACCATTACGATCGATTGGGGAAACACCAATTGTACCTGTAATGACCAAAAACAACGCCGTGGTAAGTTGATCATTTCTTACAACGGACCTTATTACAACCAGGGAACAATTATCCGATATACTCCGGTTAATTATTATGTAAACAACCACAAAGTAGAAGGGTTGATGACTGTTGAGAATATGGGGGCAAACGGACAGGGACAGCCTTATTTCAATGTCAACATCAATGGTGTGGTGACTTTGGCTACCGGTGAAATTGCAACCTATGTTTCATCTCAGGTGAGAACTTTTACAAACGGATATACAACACATTTGTGGATTTACGATGACGAATGGGATGTTGCCGGTACCGCTACTGCACAGGTCGTAAATGGTGATGGTTACGTGGCGAATATTACAAATCCATTGCATGTGAAGGTAGTATGTCCTTACATCACAAAAGGAACTCTTGAGATAACACCAACCGGAAAATCAATGCGCAAGATCGATTACGGATCCGGAGCTTGCGACGGAACGTTCACGATTGAGATCNNAATTTTTCGCCCCTACGTTTTTATTTAATATTGGATCACCAGTTTTACTGGCTCTTCATCAATTCTGTAATCAATCGGTCATTGGAGAAACCTTCGGCTTCTGCCCGGTAGTTTCGAACGATGCGGTGTCTCAGGATCGGCAGAGCTACGGCTTTCACATCATCGATATCCGGAGAAAAACGTCCGTGTAACGCTGCGTGGCATTTTGCTCCCACGATTAAGTATTGTGATGCTCTCGGACCTGCTCCCCATGAAATAAAGTCTTTGGTCAATTGCGGGGCCATAGGATTGTCCTTACGCGTTTTTGCAACCAGCTTTACGGCATACTCCAATACATTGTCAGGAACCGGAATCCGTCGGATCAATTCCTGGTATTCGGCAATTTTTTCGCCGGAAACGATCTGTTTCAATTGGATTTTCGTGTCTGAAGTCGTGCTTTTTACAATCGCGAGTTCTTCTACAAATGTCGGATAGTCTACCCAGATATTGAACATAAAACGGTCTAACTGAGCTTCAGGCAGGGGATAAGTTCCTTCCTGTTCAATCGGGTTTTGTGTTGCCAGTACAAAGAATGGATGCGGAAGCGTGTAGGTTGTTCCTGCAGCAGTTACTCTTCTCTCTTGCATGGCTTCCAATAATGCTGATTGCGTTTTTGGAGGAGTACGGTTGATCTCATCGGCCAAAATGATATTGTTGAACAATGGCCCTTTGATGAATTTGAACTGGCGGCTTTCGTCCAGGATTTCAGAACCAACAATATCCGAAGGCATTAGATCGGGAGTAAACTGAACTCTGTTGAAAGATAGTCCGAGTGTATCGGCAATGGTGTTGACTAAAAGGGTTTTTGCCAAGCCGGGAACACCGACAAGCAAACAGTGTCCGCGGGAGAAAATAGAGATCAATACCTGATCAACTACTTCTTCCTGGCCAACAATTACCTGGTGAATTTCGTTTTTAAGTGCTTTGTAGTCTTTTACCAGTTGTTCAATAGCAGCGACGTCTGACATAGTTTTATAGTTTTTCTTTAAGGTGCTTTAGGAACCCACTGATTTTCAAAAGTGCAATCTTTGAAAGAATCATCAATGCGGATATATGCGGTTGAAATTTTGGTTTTTGTCCATTTGGCGATTGCTTGTTGTTTCTTTTGTTCCAAAGCCATCATGCGGAAAAGGTTGTAATCATCTTTCAAATTACCGACATGCGGCATCGTGCGCTCAGCTACACGTACTATACGGATTGCTTCTTTGCGTTCGTTGAAGTCGTAATATAAAAGTGGTGCAGTGACCTGGTTCAATTCCAACCCGTCTGTTAACTGGAACATCATCGGATCTACCTGGTTCACTTGTTCCACGCTCCATTTGATTTCTCCGGTTATCGGGTTTGTAATGTAACCGTTGTTTTCTTTGGTATTTGCATCGTTGGAATAGATTTTCACAGCATCCTCCCAGGTTACTTTATTTTCTTTGAGTTCACTATAACACTTTTCCATTTGCTTGCTGGAAGCGTCCAGGTTGTCCAGACTGAATTTCGGAGCGATCAGGATGTGATTAACAATGTAATCGTCTCCCTTTCTTTCGATCAGCTGCATGAAGTGGTACCCGAATTCTGTTTCGAATACTTCACTGATCTCACCCACTTTTAAGCTGTATGCTGTGGCTTCAAACGGTTTTACCATCGCTCCGCGAGTAGCCTCAATGCGTCCGCAGGCTTTTGCACTTCCGGGATCTTCCGAATAAAAGGCTGCGGCTGAACAAAAGCTTGTTTTCCCAGATGCAACTTGTTTCCGGATGTCAGAGATTTGTTTGTAAGCAATTTCCTTATCATTTTTTGTAATGGCCGGGAAAATAGCGATTTGCTGGAAAGAAAGCTGCGAATTGATATAAGGCAGACTGTCTTTTGGAATGGAATTGAAAAAGGTTTCAACTTCCATTGGGGAAACATCAATGGTGGCAGTAATTCCCCGCTCTACTTCCTGTCCCTGCATGCGTTTTTTGATCGTAGCCCGGAATTCTTCTTTGATCTGAAGTTTTGTCTTTCCGTAAAATGATTCGATTGTAATGGGATTTCCTTTTTCATCTTTCACATTCTTCATTTGACTTTCAATCAGGCGAAGTTTGTTTTCCATTTCCGCATCAACCTGTTCGTCGCTAATCTGAATAGAATCCAGTTCTGCCTGGTTGACCAAAAGGAAATTATAGAGCATTTGTTCCAGAATGGCACATTCGTCAATGTCCTGGTCCGTCACTCCATTCTGCTTCATGGATTGTTTTTGTCCCTCAATTTCAGAATGAAGCACAATGTTATCACCCACCTGAGCAACTACTTTATCAATGATTTTCGGTTGGGCAAAGGATTCGGTGAATGCCAATGTGAAGAATAAACTAAGGAATATGCTGTATTTCATGTTGTTTTTGTCAAGCAAATGAGTTGCTAATTTCGTGTTCTTTTTTGAGATTCAATCAATAACGCAAAGCAAATTACATTATTTTAAGAATTAACTGTTTTTTCCAAAAAGAAAAACCGGCATCGCCGGCTTTCTTTTGATTATTTTCCTAAACTATAAAGGACCTGTTCATGTATGACAATCGGATGCTTTTTGGCAATTTCAGTCAGCCATTCCTTTTCCAGGAAAGTCTGGTAGTCCGAAGTTGCAGCTCCCTTTGCTTCAGCCATTGTTTTTTGAGTTGGTTCCAGGATTTCGTCTACTTTAACAATGTAATACTTACCATCAAATACATACGCCGGATTCACTCCTTTTTTCAGATCATGTCCTTTCAGGTAAGGCGTAGATTCCACTTCGAATTTTCCGGTTCTCACACGCAGATTTAATTCGGAATCTTTATTGATAGCATTGATAACCGTGCGTGAAGAGATGGTGTCATTTTTCAGCATTGCAGCTACCTTTTTAGAAATGTCTTCAGTAGAACATTCGTAGATATAAGCACTATATCTTTTTCCCCAGGTGTAGTTTGCATTGTGGCCTTCGAAGAATGTTTTCAATCCTGAAGTGTCTTTGATGGCTTTATTCCAAACTTTATCGGACATGATCTCATACAATAAGATACCGTCGTGGTATTCCTGCATCAAAGCTTTGAAATCCGGGTACTTGCTGTCTAATTTGCTTTCTTCATAAGCAAGGATCTCGCTATTCTGCCAGGCTGCATATTGTTTTTTAACCAATGTATTTGCATCCATGTTTCTGTAAGCTCTGAAATTCTTTTGAAGGTATGAAGCGAAATCTTTTTGTGTAAACGCTTTTTTGTCCAAAGTGAACATGGCTGTATTTGTCTTCAGCTTATCCGCATTCCAGGTTCCTTTGTAGTAATTGGTGTCGATGTTTTGTACGAACCATTTGCTGGTTTTGCTGTAACTGTCCTTGAAAGCATAGGTCTTCTTCAATTTCTCGATGAATGACTGCTGTGTTACCACAGAACGTTCGTCTTTATTGACTTTCCCCTGGATCTCTTTTTTCAATTCTTCGAAACTGCGCAATGGAGTTAAGTCCAGACGCTTAATAATGTGGTATCCGAAAGCTGTTTGAACCGGTTGTGAAACATCACCGTTTGCTTTTAGCTGGAATGCAGCTTCTTCGAATTCCGGTACCATGCGCGTAGTGGTTCCTGTTCCGAACAACGGCAGTTCACCTCCTTTTTCAGCTGTTTGTGAATCGTCTGAGAATTCGCTTGCCAATTTTTCGAAGGACTCACCTGCTTGAAGTTTAGCGTAGATCTCATCCACTTTTTTATGAGCCGATTCGATGTCTTCCGCACTTGCATCTTTTCCNNGTATTGTATGCAGCTTCCTCAAATTGGTAAACCATCTGAAATGCCGTAAAATAACCTAAATCACCGCCGTTTCTAACAGCAGAAGGATCGTCTGAGCCATTCTTGCCTTTTGCAACGGTTGCAAAATCCTCACCGTTCTCAATACGTTTCTTGATCGCCAGGATACGGTTGTATGCAGCAAGTGTATCTTCCGGGGACGCATTTTCAGCGACTTTAACCAGGATGTGTGCTGCATGAACTTCATTTTTCATGCGCTCATATGCTTGTTTCACCAACGAGCTGTTNNAATTCCTTTTTCAATTTAGGAATGGTGTCGTATCCAAGCGCTTCTGCTTCTGCAACTTTCAGCTTGAATTTCTTGAATAATTCCATGTATTCATCCAACGCCTGTTTGTCGTATTTCGGATTGGGATTATTCTTTAAATAAATTTGTAAAAATTCGGATTTGGTAACCTTTTTACCGTCAATTTCCATGACAACATTGTCCGTTTGAGCGGTAGTATTTAGGGAAAATAGAATTCCTAAGGCTAATATTAGTTGTTTTTTCATGTATTGTTATACTTTATTCAAACCAAGAACGCCAAAAATAACACATTGTTTCGGCTTTGAAAGTAAAATCGAATGAATTAAGAAAAAATTAAGGATTTGGTTAGGTATATAAACAGTAGGGGTGCGATTAATCGCACC
>DJFP01000135.1 GCA_002432565.1 Flavobacteriales bacterium UBA5869 | reverse complement strand
ACACGAATAATTAGTCTTTTCCGGCTGTTTCTTTAAAAGATAAGTTTTGAACGTAAGGATGTTGTTATTATTCTCGTTAATTTCTGCCAAAAAAAGAACCAATTGTTCTGATTCGTATTAATTTTATATTTTGTCCGAAACCAGTTGATCTCTCAGTAAGCGTTTGTTCAAAAGATTCATGTGTTCAAGAAAAATATCCGATAACACCGGGACAGAATAAAGCAATAGATCCCGTTTGAACCAGTGAACATTTTGATTCCGATAGCTATCGGAATTTGAACCTGAAACTCTTCCAAAAGAAATCGGCTCAATTCGGAAATAACACTTAATTTAATACTTGTAAAAAAAAATCTATCAACATGTTCGACAAAAACGAATTTAATAAGTACGCAACAAAGCATGTCGGAATTTCAAGCATGCACTTAGAAAGCTACATCGAATCTTCTTTAACACCTTATATTATCGAAGAACGTCATTTGAATATGACACAAATGGACGTGTTCTCACGTTTAATGATGGACCGCATTATTTTCCTGGGAACAGGGATCAATGACCAGGTTGCAAATATCATCAATGCTCAATTGCTATTCTTAGAGTCAGTTGATGCGAAGAAAGATATCCAAATTTACCTGAATTCCCCGGGAGGATCCGTTTACGCAGGTTTGGGAATTTATGACACGATGCAGTACATCAAGCCGGATGTTGCAACAATCTGTACAGGAATGGCAGCTTCTATGGGAGCAGTTCTGATGTGTGCAGGAGCTGAAGGAAAACGTTCTGCTTTGAAACACGCACGTGTAATGATCCACCAACCGCTTGGGGGGGCTCAGGGGCAGGCTTCCGATATCGAAATCACAGCACGCGAAATTCAAAAGTTGAAAAAAGAGCTGTATGATATCATCGCTACACACTCCAAGCAATCTTACGAAAAAGTATGGGCTGATTCTGACCGTGATTACTGGATGACGGCTGAAGAAGCAAAAGAATACGGAATGGTAGACGAAATCTTGCTTCGCAACCCGAAATAGTCTAACTTTGCACAATACTAACTAAGTCATCTCGGTTTAATCGAGGTGACTTTTTTGTCGATTAAAATTATACTATGTCAAAAAAGGAAACTTCCTGCTCGTTTTGTGGAAGGCCACGAAGTCAAGTAGGGTTACTTATAGCTGGTTTATCAGGTCACATTTGTGATCATTGTATTGCCCAGGCACGAATGATTGTTGACGAAGATCAGTCAACCAAAACAGCTTCTCAGGGTGCTCCGGTAAATGTGTTGAAACCACAGGATATCAAGGAACGATTGGATGAATATGTAATCGGGCAGGATGATGCCAAGAAAACACTTTCTGTTGCCGTTTACAATCATTATAAACGTTTGCACCAGACAAAGATCGAAGAGGTAGAGATTGAAAAATCAAACGTGATCCTGGTTGGGCGTACCGGAACAGGAAAGACCTTACTTGCAAAAACCATTGCAAAAATGCTGAACGTTCCGTTCTGTATTGCAGATGCAACGGTGCTTACGGAAGCAGGTTATGTAGGGGAAGATGTCGAAAGTATCCTTTCCAGGCTGCTCCAGGCTGCTGATTACAATGTACAGGCAGCTCAGCACGGAATCGTATTCATTGACGAGATCGATAAAATTGCACGTAAGAGTGATAACCCTTCTATTACACGAGATGTTTCCGGAGAAGGAGTTCAGCAGGCTTTATTGAAATTGCTTGAAGGATCTACGGTGAATGTTCCGCCGCAGGGAGGAAGAAAACACCCGGAGCAGAAAATGATCGCAATCGATACGAAGAATATCCTGTTTATCTGCGGGGGGGCCTTTGACGGAATCGAGCGAATTATTGCAAGTCGTGTGAACAGACAGACAATCGGGTTCGGTTCACAGGTAACTGAAAAAGTAGACGAAGACAATTTCTTGAAATACATTACTCCGACCGATGTGAAATCTTACGGTTTGATCCCGGAGTTAATCGGGCGTTTCCCGGTATTGACTTACCTGGAGCCTTTGGATGCAAAAAGCCTGAAACGAATCATTACAGAGCCTAAAAACGCAATTATCAAACAATATATACGATTATTTGAAATCGACGGCATCCGTTTGACATTTGACGCAAACGTGCTGGATTTCATTGTAGAAAAAGCAATCGAATTTAAACTCGGTGCTCGCGGATTAAGATCCAT
This sequence comes from Flavobacteriales bacterium UBA5869, assembly GCA_002432565.1. Taxonomy (GTDB): domain Bacteria; phylum Bacteroidota; class Bacteroidia; order Flavobacteriales_D; family Crocinitomicaceae; genus Fluviicola. The sequence goes on along the minus strand of DJFP01000135.1, from coordinate 3,094 downwards.
TTGTGAAGCAATCCTGACAGATGCGATGTACGAATTACCGTCGAAAGATGAGAAAGAGTTCCGTGTTGACCTGGAATATGCAAAAGAACAATTCTCAAAAAGCAAAGTGGCACGATTGAAAGTAGCTTAGAAATTATCAATTATAAATGAATTAATTATCAAGGGGATTTATCGAAGAAGATGGATCCCCTTGATAGTTTATAATTGATACTTTTTAATTAATTCTGAACGAACAATATTTAATCACCGAACCTTTCGCGGTAAACAGTTGTTCGTAATGCGTTTTGATATGCAGGATTTCGCGGATAGTCGGGTCCAAATCTTCCGGCATGGACTGGTACAAATCCCAGGTGGACTCGATCAGGTCATAATTGTGTTCCTGGATTTGTTCTTCTGTAGATTGAAATAAGAGCGTTGAATCTGTTTTGAGGTGAATAATTCCTCCTGGCTTCAAAATACGTCTGTAGCGCGCTATGAATTGTTCCGAAGTCAATCTTTTTCTGGGTTTCAAAGGCTGAGGATCTGAGAAGGTCAACCAAATTTCGTCTACTTCATTCGGCTCGAAATACGAATCGATGAAATCAATTTTGGTTCTAAGGAAAGCAACATTTTCGAGCTTTTCATCCAAAGCTTCTTTAGCTCCTACGAACATGCGGGAACCTTTGATGTCAACACCGATGAAATTCTTATTTGGATAATGTCTCGCCAGCCCGACGGAATATTCTCCTTTTCCACAGCCTAATTCCAATACAATAGGATTGGAGTTCTTAAAGTAATCCTGGTGCCATTTTCCTTTCAGCGGAAAGGCGTCCTGCGGATTGGGCTCCAATGTCGGTTCGAACACATTATCCCACGATTTCATTTCCGCAAAGCGTCTCAGTTTATTCTTTCCCATAAATCAGTGCAAAAGTAAGTATTCCAAAGCAAATTTTTTGTTGAATTTTTCGCAAATCCGTAGCATGTCACCTCCGCAATATGTACATTTACACTCTAAATATTTATCTGTTATGTCAAAGCACCATCATCACGCGCTTTCATTCGCGGGATTGATCATCACAGTCGGAATTATTTTCGGAGATATCGGAACCTCACCACTCTATGTATTGAAGGCTATTGCCGGAGAGCGGAAAATCACCGAACAATTAATCCTTGGAGGCTTATCCTGTATTTTTTGGACTCTGACACTCCAAACGACACTGAAATATGTGATTATCACACTACGTGCCGACAATAAGGGGGAAGGGGGGATTTTTTCTCTGTACACACTTGTTCGCAGACAGCGAAAATGGTTGGTTATTCCTGCCATGATCGGAGGGGCTTCGCTGTTGGCAGATGGAATTATTACACCACCGATTTCCGTCTCTTCAGCCGTAGAAGGTTTAGGTTATATTAATCCGAAGATAAATACAGTTCCAATTGCAATAGCAATTATCATTGGGATTTTTGTCATTCAGCAGTTTGGTACTAAATTCATTGGTCGCTTTTTCGGACCGGTAATGATGCTCTGGTTTTTAATGATCGGAGTGGTCGGATGCATGTATTTCATGAAAGATGTATCGATACTCAAAGCTTTAAATCCTTATTATGCTTATGATCTTCTGGTCAATTATCCCAAAGGGTTTTGGTTATTGGGAGCAGTATTTTTATGTACGACCGGTGGTGAAGCACTTTATTCTGATTTAGGGCATTGTGGAAGAGAAAATATTCGTGTAAGCTGGGTATTTGTTAAGGCGATGCTTTTATTGAATTATTTCGGACAGGGAGCATATTTAATGGGGCATTTAGGCACCAACATTGAAGGAAATCCATTTTACTCAATTGTACCGGAGGGATTCAGATTGACATCTGTTATTATTGCGACAGCTGCGGCAATTGTTGCTTCACAGGCAATGATATCCGGCTCATTTACTTTGATCAATGAAGCAATCCGATTGAATTTATGGCCGCGTGTAAAAGTAAATTTCCCTTCTGAGATAAAAGGACAGCTATACGTGCCTTCGATCAACTGGTTTCTGATGCTTGGCTGTATTGCTATCGTGTACCTGTTCAGAAAGTCGGAAAATATGGAAGCTGCATACGGACTTTCAATCATTCTGACGATGATCAGTTCTACGGTACTCCTGTATTTTTATTTCCTTCGGAAACACTGGAACCCGATTCTGCGTTACGGCCTGATCGGCTTGTTCTTTATCGTGGAAAGCAGTTTCCTGACAGCCCAGATCGATAAATTCCCGCAGGGAGGTTACATTACCCTGACCATTGCACTTTCGGTAATGGCGGTTATGTACGTGATCTTCAAAAGCAAGATCATTCGTAACAGCATCATTGATTTTGTAAAGATCAAAAGCTATCTGCCTATCCTTCGAAAATTGTCTGTGGATGATCAGATCCCGACATATGCAACTCACCTGGTTTACCTGACCAGTGCAGAACGTGTTGATGAAGTGGAATCAAAAGTGTTTTATTCGATCCTTGAGCAGCAGCCCAAGCGTGCGGAGCGTTATTGGTTCGTGCATGTGATTACATCGGATGAACCGTATACGAAAGAATACAAGGTCACGAAACACGATGAAAATGATTTGATCCGTATCGATTTCAAATTAGGATTCCGCATTCAGCCGAAACTGGACATGATGTTCAAGCAGGTTGTGGAAGAATTGGTGCAGAACGGAGAAATCGAAATCAAGTCGCGGTATGCTTGTGAGTATCATCATAGTGACCACATCGGGGATTTCAGGTTCATTGTGATCCGCAAGTTCCTGTCGAATGACAACGAGCTTCCGTGGTTCCACAAACTGATCATGAATATGTATTTCTTCATCAAAGGACGTGCTTTATCAGAAAAGAACGAATTCGGTTTAGATCCGAGTTCCTACGTGGAGGAAAATTTCCCATATGTACTTTCTAAAGCTGCTCCGATCAATCTGAAACGAAGTCAATAGAGTATGCATCCGGCCGCATTGTCACAAGAGCGCATATTATTTGCCTGCCTCAATTGGGGATACGGACATACGGCCAGATCGATTTCTTTATTGAAGCAGTTATCCGGCCAGGGAAACGAATTATTTATTTGTTGTAATCCGGCTCAAAAAGC
>DJFP01000284.1 GCA_002432565.1 Flavobacteriales bacterium UBA5869 | reverse complement strand
TTTAGCTTATTGCACCAATGCATCAGGTGTTACGATCTGGAAAGACGTTCCGGGAATGTTGAATGCCGATCCGAAATGGTTCGACGACACGATCAAACTCCAGAAAATTTCTTTCAAGGAAGCCATTGAACTTTCTTATTACGGAGCAAGTGTCATTCACCCGAAAACAATCAAACCGCTTCAGAATAAAGGAATTCCATTGTATGTAAAATCATTTATTGACCCGAATGCCGAAGGAACAGTCATCCAGGAATCCATGGATTTTGACCACCTTGTTCCATCCTTTATTTTCAAAATGGACCAGGTATTGATGTCTTTTACACCGAAAGATTTTTCTTTTATTGTTGAAGAAAATCTTGGGGATATTTTCCAGCAACTGGCATTCTACGGGGTGAAAATTAATTTGATGCAGAATTCGGCACTGAGCTTCTCAATCTTATTTGACAGATCCAAAACGGATCCGATGAAACTGGTTGAAAAATTCAAAGATCAATATACGGTCCGCTACAATGAAGGACTGGAATTAGTTACTATTCGCCATTACGACCAGGCAACTATTGATCGTGTAACTGTTGATAAAGACATTCTTTTGGAACAGCGGACCAGACAAACCATCCGCATGGTCATGAAAAACAAGTAAGCACACAAGGCATTGCGTGCCTACTTGTTTTTGTAACGAATCCCCTAAGTTTACATTATCAACTTTGAAAAAACTTATGAAAGGACTCTTACATTCACTTCTCATCCTGGCGCCTATTTTTTCATTCGCTCAATCGAAGGCATCTATTGATTCGATGTCTTTCCATTTCGGGTTCAATAGTCATGAAATCTCTTTTCAGGACCAATACAATTCGGAAACCAAAACGAAACTTTCGACGCTTAAAAATCAGTCATTGGTTCTCAGGGCATATACAGATTCGACCGGTTCTAAAGAATATAATATCAAATTAGCTGAAGCACGATTGGAGGCTGTTAAAAAATTCCTGGACAAAACATACCCGAACCAATTCACCATCCGGACAGAAGTCGCTATAGGTGAAGATCTTTCTCAGCGATCAGATGCAGATAAACGACGGGTAGATATTTTGGTATCACAAAAAACAACTGCCAAAAACAGGACATTCGAATTGAATGTGCCGATCAAGCTTGGAATTCAATTTGTTTATGGAATGGACGAGTTGATCAAGGGCTCCAACGCAGACATTCAGTTCCTGATAGAAACACTCAAATCCGACAAAGACTTGCAAGTAACACTTGCAGGACATGTTTGCTGTGGAACAGATACTCAAAACCTTTCCGGGAAACGTGCAGAAAAGGTCAAACAAATCCTTATCCTGGAAGGAAATATCTCAAGCGACCGGATTACAACCATCGGATACGGAAATAAAAAACCCTTGTATCCGGATGATTCTGAGTGGCAACGGCAGGCAAACCGACGGGTTGAAGCCACATTTTACAAAAAAAAGTAGGGGCGCGATTAATCNNAATACATAAGTAATTCCATCAATGACCTTTTGCCCGTAAACATGATAGGTTTTGTGTTCAACTCCGACAGATTTCGAAGCACCTTTTTTACCGTCTACTTTCAATTCGCGTTCGTATAAAATGAAATCAGGCTCATCCACCAGGTATTTGATTTTATAAAAGTTCAAACCGGCCAAACGTTTCTTCTCGGAAGAAACCATTTCACGATCAGATCCCCAGTCATCAATAATCATATGAAAATTAGGTCCAACCATTAATTCCCATTTAAAATCATCTTCCACATGAATAATCTCAGGCTGTGTAGATGCACCGATATTTGCAGTTTCATCCGGCAGCATAATCATAACCGGAATGTCATACGGCTTCATGGAAAAACCCTGGAACTCATACAATTCCTCATCAGTCAATTCTTCACCTTCCTCAGAATCACCACAGCGAACAGCAACCAGCGAAAGAGTTAAAAACAACAAAAAGAGCGGAAATTTTTTCATACCTGTTTTTTAATTATCCGTCCGGATTATAAACCAAACGGAGAAGTAATTAGGACAAATATAGTTTTTTTATCAATTTTGACCCAAAATGACGGTTTCAATTAATTACGAGCAAAAATTTTGTTTTTTTGAAACCATTTATCGCTTGTAAGTTCAAAAATTATGGCAGGATACAAGATCCGGGACCTGGAAATTCTGACAGGAATTAAAGCACATACGATCAGGATGTGGGAGAAGAGGTATGGTATGCTCACACCACAAAGAACAAGCACCCAAATACGAACTTACTCCGACGATGAATTACTGCTTCTTTTGAACATCTCCCTTCTGTATAAAAAAGGAATTAAAATTTCCAGGATTGCAGAAATGAGTACAACTCAAATCTTCGAAGCATCCAGATCCATGCAGGATTCCGGAGCCAGTGACACTGCGGTAGAGCAATTTATTGTTTCCGTATTGCAACTTGACGAACAACTATTTCACAATACATTCCATGAACTCATTCAAAAAGACAACCTTTCGATCATATTTTCAGAGCACATTATCCCCTTTTTGAACCGCATCGGGATTATGTGGCTGGTTGGAACCATTAATCCCGCGCAGGAACATTTCATCTCCAGTCTCATCCGGCAAAAAATCATTGCTTCCATCGATCAGCTTCCTATTCCTGACCCGACCAAAGGAAAAATTATTCTTTACCTGCCGGAACATGAATGGCATGAAATCAGTCTGCTCGTTTACCACTACCACCTCCGTTCGAAAGGACTCCACAGTGTTTATTTAGGGCAGGCACTTCCATACGATGCTTTAATCAAAACAGTAAAAACCCTGGAACCCGCAGCTGTTGTTTCCAGTTGGCTTACTGCTATCGAACCTCAAAAGATTATCGATCATTTCAAACAGATCGAAACCCACATGCCGGCAATGACTATTTTCGCAGGCGGTTATCAAATCGACCAATTGGGGACGTCTCTTTCGAAAAATATCCGGCGTATCCGCACACTTTCTGATTTAGAGAATCTTACCTGAGGTCCTGGATTATTATTTTAAATAGTAATATTTTATTTTTGTTTAATCTTTTTTTATATTTGTTAAACAGAATGACTTTGTCTTCCCTAGCTGATTTTAATTGTAAATTCATTGCGGAGAGATTCAACATTCAATTTAAAGTGCTCAATGTCAGGAAAAAAAATAGCTATCATCGGTTCGGGTATTTCAAGTTTA
>DJFP01000021.1:3535-19228 GCA_002432565.1 Flavobacteriales bacterium UBA5869 | reverse complement strand
ACCAGGTAAACCCCGCCAACTATCACTATCATTCCCAAAAACTGCGATACATAGAATTTTTCATGATTCAAAAGAACGCCCAGAATGACTGCAACGATCGGGATCATATAAGTAACCGAACTGGCAAACATCGGGGATTTCAGGGCAATGATCTGGTTGAACAGCAGCAGCGCCAAACAAGTTCCAAATACACTTAAAATGCTGATATAACCCAAAGCTTCAAATGCATGCTCATTGGTTTGAAGTACGTGAGAAGTTTTCAGGCTTAAAGTAACGATCCACGCCGGAATGGATAGAAATGTAAAGGACAGGGAAGCGATTTCAAGGGATTTGAATTCGCTGAGCTTAAATTTGATTGTATTCAAACTGGTAGCGTACATGAGGGTTGCCAATAGAATGGCCCCTACGTGCAGCATGGAAATTTGAACCGGTGCATCATTCAGGATCCCCACCAGGATGCAGATTCCCATAAATGCAATAATCAATCCTACAACTTGTTTCAAACGAATTTTTTGCCTGAAGAACAAAAAGCCCAGGATCAGTGTAAAGAATGGAGTAAAGCTGTTCAGCATTCCCGCTAATCCGGAAGAGAGTTTTGTTTCTGCAAAAGTGAATAAAAAGGCCGGAAAGAAATTCCCGCAAGTTCCTACCACCAACAAGTAAAACACCTGTTTCCAATGTTTGATCTTACGCAGGTTCATCAATCCGAAAGGCAGCATCACCAAACCTGCAATTGCCATCCGCAATGCACCGACTTGTGAATCAGAGAAAATGTGTCCTCCAACCTCGTCGTACATTCCACGCTTCATCAGGATGAATGAAGCTCCCCAAATAAGTGCTAAAACGAATAGAGTTATCCAGCTTCGCAGATCTTTACTCATTAGGCGGGTTTTCGATTTCCTGCTCTTTCGCTGAAGCTTCAGAGTAAGCATTTTTTGCGTTACTCATTTTGAAACGGATAGCCACTAAAGCAGGCAGACCAATATGAACCAGCACAATAAGCGCATAGCCGATTGGTTTTAATGCGATTTGCGTCGGGAGAATTCCATTTGCCCGCACCTGTTCCAATCCAAAACCGAAGTAATAGCTTAAGGCTACTTTTCCTTCTGTCTGAATGTGAACCAGTTCGTTATCATAATGGAAAATACCGTCATACATCGGTATCGGGACAAAAATACAGAGTACCAGTAACAATACTCCAATCAAAATTCCGAGTAAAACGGGCCTTTTTAAGATTGCTCCCATGATTAATTCAATGCTTTAAATCCTTCCGAAAAGAAAACCCGGTCGCGGTTTACCCGCTCTTCTACCGCAGTTCTGAACTCTTCATATTTTCCTTCCGGAATGCAATTCACCGGGAAAAACAACTGTAAATCTTCGATGTATTCAAAGTAAAGTGTCTGTTGATGCGTTTCAATACGTCTCAAACCGGAAAAGAACAATAACCGTACTTCGCGATCAGCCACCACTACTGCTTTATGTGTAATTCCAACCCGGAAACCGGATTGTGCAATAAGCAGGAACAACAATTGGTCCAGCACCATAATCCCGTAAACCAATGCCACCGGCCAGGCTTCCGTGGTGAGCACTATGGCTGTAATCATTGCAAACAATGCAATAAAAGCCTCCAGCATCAAAAACAGGCGCACCTGCTTTTTACGTTCTTTCGAAACGGGTGTACTCCACAAAAAGCGTTCGGGTTTCCGGGTCATCGAAACACCCACCCACCGACTTGCAGACCTGCGGATGATCAACAACAGCAAAAGTGTTGCAATCCCAATGAAAATATGGAATTTGAACGGGAGTTCCGCTATCGGGATATTGAAAAAATGAATATCGAACGCTACACAAATGATAAATGCAAATGCCGGAAAAGAGAAGAAAATCAGTAAAATATTTATAGAACGATTCATCGCTTACTGGATCATTTTAATCTTTGCTTTCAGCTCTTCAATTTTGCGCTGAGCAGCAGCTATTTTACCTTCCACCTCTTTTTTCAACAAGTCTGCGCCTTTTGATTTCGCGAAGAAACCAAGGTTGTTCTCAAATTGCAAAATATCCGATTTCAGTTTGTTTATTTTATCGTGCAGGTCGTACTTTTCTCTTGCCAGAGCGCGTTCTGCATTCGGATCTGCTTTCATAGTATCCAAACGCGCCTGGAACAGCATTTTCTCCTGTTCTTCGCCTTCGAGTTTCAATTTCTTATAATGTGCGTCCAGGGCTTCTTTGTAGGCATTGAAAACACGGTCTTTCTCTTTCATCGGAACATGGCCGATGTCGTTGAATTCCGTTGCAAAGCCTTTCAACAAAGACATTGCCTCTTTCTTATCTTCAGGTATCGTTGCCGATTTAATGCGGTCAATCAATTCCATTTTCAAAGCCAGGTTCCCTTCGAATTCTTTGTCTTTCGAACTGAAATGAGCTTGTTTTGCTTCAAAGAAATGATCACAAGCGGCACGGAAATCTTTCCACAGTTTTTGTTCAAACCGCTGTCCTGCACTTCCCAATTCTTTCCAGTCTTTCTGGATTGCCAGGATTTGATCGGTTGTTTTCTTCCATTCCGTGGAATTTTTCAATTCTTCCAGTTTGTCGACCAATTGCTGTTTTTTCGCAGCTACCTCATCAAATTTACCTCTCACTGAATCAAAGAATGCTTTCTTTTTCGCAAAGAATTCATCGCAGGAAGCACGGAATTCTTTCCAAACTTCTTCGTTTTCCTTTCGCGGTCCGAAACCTATTTTCTTCCATTCTTCCTGAAGGGCCAGCAGTGAAGCAGTTGCATGATCCCAATCTTTCGTACTTGTAGACGCGAAGTCTTTCACCAATTCAGCTGCTTTTCGGGCTATTTCTTTTTTCAGTTCCAGGTTTGCAGACAATTCCGAACGTTTTTCATCATAGAAAGCCTGGATACGTGCATAAACCGCACGAACAGCATCCCAGTATGAATTTTTGAGGCTTTCCCAGGCATCATTTCCAACGGGACCGGTTTCGTCCCATTCGTTTTGAAGCGTTTTGATGGCCTGTTCCACATCTTTTACATGCTCTACCTTCGACAAATCCTGTATCCTGCGGATTACATCCAATTTCAATTGGTGATTGCGGTGCAGATCGTGTTCGCGCAATTCGCGATAAATTTTGATATGATAAAAGAACGTTTCCAATAAGCGGGAATATTCGGATTGGATATCCTGGCGCTTTTCACGCGGAATATCTCCAACCTCTTTCCATGCATCGTGGATTTCCTTGTATGCAGTCATTGCCGCACCGATATTCTCTTCTTTCTCTACCACATCTTTGAGGCGCTCCAAAAGTGCTTTCTTACGGCGTAAGTTGGATTCTTCAGCTTCTTTTTTCGCTTTTTGCAATCCGTTTTTACGCTCACGGAATTCGTTATACAAGTTATAAAACTCTTCTCGCACCGGATCAGCAGTACGTTCCTCAACCGCTTCACCCTTTTCCTGGGCTTCCAGCTGCTTGATTTGGAACTGACGATCCTCTTCCAAAACTACATCCTCAAACTGATTACGTAATTCACTCACTTCGCGCGCTACAACCAGCGCGTCTTCCTGCTGCACGAGATTTTTTAATGACTCTAATAAACTTGCCTTTTCCATGATAAAGCTTTTTAGTGGTTCCTCAATTTACAACTATTTAACCAACTACAGTTGACATTTCAAAATTTGTCAATGAAATAAAGCGGGCAATTCGAGCCTCCACTTCATCATGACTAATTTCCAATAAGCGCTCTGTTCCGAACTTTTCCACACAGAAAGACGCTAATGCTGAACCTGCAATAATTGCACGTTTCATATTTTCAAAAGATGCATCATCCGTTGCTGCAATGTAACCGATGAATCCACCTGCAAAGGTATCTCCTGCTCCTGTCGGATCAAATACATCCTCCAATGGTAAAGCCGGTGCAAAGAACACCTGGTCGCCCTGAAACAACAAAGCTCCGTGCTCTCCTTTTTTAATGATCAAAGTCTTTGGTCCCATTTCACGGATCACACGACTTGCTTTTACCAACGAATATTCTCCCGACAACTGGCGCGCTTCTTCGTCATTGATGATCAACACATCGATCAATTTCAATGTTTGTTTCAGATCATCCAATGCGATGTCCATCCAGAAGTTCATCGTATCCATAGCTATCAGCTTCGGACGTGTTGTCAAACGCTCAATTACCTGGCGTTGTACCTGCGGGCTTAAATTTCCCAACATCAGGTATTCCGCTCCCTGGTAAGAATCCGGAATGATCGGATCGAAATCACCCAATACATTCAGTTCCGTTACCAAGGTATCTCTGGAATTCATATCGTTGTGGTAACGACCTGACCAGAAGAAAGTCTTTTCACCTTCCTTAATTTGCAATCCTTCCAAAGCAACACCTTTAGAACGAAGCAAATCCAGTGTTTCCTGCGGAAAATCATCTCCGACAACAGAGACAATACGCTGGTCTTTTATAAAGTTTGAAGCAGACAATGCAATGAAAGTTCCTGCACCACCTACAATCTTATCTGTTTTTCCGAATGGTGTTTCAATAGCATCAAATGCCACACTACCAACTGTCAATAGACTCATTTTCTTAATTTATTTGGGCAAATGTACGTAAATATTTAGGTATAAGTCACGTGGAATTCATTAAGTATTTACGTATCTTCAATGACTTGAATACCAACTTGTTTTAAATTTTAAAACCATCGAACTGAAATTCGTTTTTATTTTAACAACTTTTAATCTGTTTATTTTTCGGTACGTTTATTGTTTAAGTCCCTTTCGAATTAAACCAACTGTTATGAAAAAACATGTTACATTCTTTGGATTATTCGCTCTTCTAGCGCTTGGATCTGCAAACGCTCAGGAAAAAGCAAACTTCGGAACCGATTTCCAGTCAATCAGAAATGAAATGGTTGCCTGGGATGCCGTTCGTGGTGAGTGGTTGGCTCAGTCGATGGAAGCGATGGCGAATAAAAGACCAACTCCGGACCGTAATTTTCCGGAAGAATACACCCCTGCAGAAATGTTTAGTGCCATGCCGGGTACTACTCAAGACAAAGTCCGGTCGCATATCCAGCGATCGAGTACTACCAGTGACAGTGCGTCACGCGTACAATGGGCGCGATTGAGCAGTTTTACAAGCCGAACTCCGGATTGCAAGCCCGTTATGGGAAGAACTTACGGAGATCCACATTTGAAATCGTTCGACGGAGCTACCTATTCCTTCCAGACTGTCGGAGAATTTACACTCGCAAGATCAGCCAGCGGAAATGTCAATGTACAGGTTCGTCAGCGCAATCAATCCGATGATTTCTCATTGAATACTGCGGTAGCTATGAATGTTGGCGGAGACCGTGTTTGTTTTTATGCACATGAGAAACCTGACGGGAACACCACTACTCCGTTACGTATAAACGGAGAGCCGGTATACATCGACGGAAGCAACTATTACCTGGAACACGGCGGAACAATTACCAAATCAGGAAGAAATGATTACGTCGTTACCTGGCCCACAGGTGAAAAGGTAAAGTTGGACGCTTCATCCACCGGCGGAATGGGATTCTATAACATCGCCATGGAAGTCTATCCTTGTACTGAAAGTTATGACGGAATCCTTGGAAATGCTAACGGAAGAACATCCGATGATTTCGATGTACGCAACAACATGGGCGGAATTGCATCTTCCAACTGGAACATGGGCGTTTTCGGTTCAACCAACTCCCGCGATCAACAACTGGAAAAAGAATACCTGGCTTTCTTAGCTAAGGATTTCGCAAGACAATACCGCATTACTCCGCAGGAATCTTTGTTCGATTACGGCTTCAACCAAAGTACTTTTGCTTTTACAGACGAGTCCTTCCCACGTGTTCACAGAACTTTGGGCGACATGAACGGGGACGATTACAGAAGAGCACAGAGAGAATGTGAGCGCAGAGGCTTTACAGGAAGCGATTTGAGCGCATGCATCTACGACAACGGATTCTTACGCATCGAACCAACTCCGAAACCTGTTCTGCCAAACCGTACTGCGGGAAGACAATTGGAACCTGTAAGAACTCCTGCTCCCAATGTAAACCCCGGGCAAAAACCATACAGAGAGCGTTATCCGGAACACAGATCAGAAGGAATCCCCGGAGGAAACACCGGTAACAGCGGAGTTCCAAGAGACGATAAGGCTTCAGGAGGATCCGGAACATCAAGAACGGTTACGGATACAGAAGCAAGCAAGGGTGCTGTTAAAACCCCGGAATCGGCAGGAACCAGCGGTAGCTCAACAAATACTAGCACAAGAACGAGTTCCAAAGAATCATCTTCAAGTGCTCCCCTGGAAACAAAACCGGCAAAAGGTGTGAATCCACGTGTATTTAACTCAGGTTCTTCGTCCACTACAAACGAATCGGTTAAAACTCCTGAGCCGGTAAAAGAACCGGAAGTTAAAAGACCGGTACCGGTTTACAACAAGCCGGTTTACAAAGAACCTGTTAAAACGGAACCAGTGAGAACGGAACCGTTGAGAACGGAACCTGTAAGAACACAACCGATTAAAACAGAACCAAGATATACACCGCCGCCAAGCAAACCGGTATCAACTCCAACGCCGCGTCCTGCAAGCACGCCCGTTTCGACACCGGCATCAACACCATCAAAACCCATTTCAACACCCGGAAGAAGAGGTTAGTATAGAAAGGAGTCTGTTGAGACTCCTTTTTAATTTATCCTACTTTTTTCCAAGGCAAAAANNAAAGAAGGGATCAGGATCCCAAATGACAAGCACTTTTCGGAATTGGTCACCAAAATCAAAGGTCTTTATCTTCGTTACAACATTTATTGGAGTCTAAATGTTAATCCCCTTTTAAGAACAAATTTTGATGCTGTCAATTGTGAGCTTCGCTGCTAAAGTCTATTTTAAAATCAACCGAATGCTATTTTCCGAAAGCAAGACCGCTCCTTTTTTCGTCAATTATTTTTAAAATCTGCGGCATTTGCATAATTCGCTTGAGATAATCTTCCTGAAAACTGAAACAAATTAAAAATCGAACGTTAATTACTATTTGAGGACCAGCGAATTTAAGCGTTGGTTTCGGCGTAAATTTGATTTATGAAGTGGAAAAAGTGGCTGGTGAGATCTGTGAAATGGTTCTTCGGAATCCTGATCACACTTGTTTTGCTCATTAGTTTCCTGCTTTACATCTTCAAAGACGACATTATTGATTACGCCGTTTCGGAGATCAATAAAACCCTAAAAACAGAAGTTCATGTAGATGAGATCGATGTAACCTTCTGGGCCACGTTCCCGAACTTAAGCCTCGATTTCAACAAAGTTTTCATCCAGGATGCTTTCCCTTATGCAACCCGGCAGGATACGCTTCTTTACACCGAGCAGGTCCGGTTGAAATTCAGCCCGATGGACATCTGGAATGAGAAATACAACGTCAAGAAAGTAGCTATTAAGCCCGGAACACTGAAACTGAAGGTCGACAAAAAAGGAGATGTAAACTATGACATTTTCAGAGAATCCAAATCCGATGAAAAAACAAATTTTGACCTGAAGCTGGAATCCATTCACGCTACAGGGATCCGTTTTTCCTATTCGAACAAAGTCAATGACAACAGCTATAAGACCAGGGTTCAGGATATCCGGCTGGTGGGGAATTTCACCCAGGATAAATTCGACATTGCAACCAAAGCGAATTTCTACATTCAGCGTATCCAGAACGGATTGGTACCCTTTATCATCAATCAGCAGGCTTCAACAGATGTTGCCATTCACATCGATCGGGTATCGGAAACCTTTTCCATCGACCGCGGGAAACTATTGCTTTCCGGAATCCCGTTTGACTTTGATGTTAAAGTCGATACTACCGAAGTCCGGTTGAAAATCGATGCGGATAAAGTTCCCCTTGCCGAACTGGCCAATAAATTAGCCGTCAAAGAAGTCAAGACCGTTTCGGAACTCAAAGGTTCGGGAACAGGGACTTTCCACTTGTCGTTCGAAAACAAACTCGCAAAAGATTCCTACCCGATGGTTGACTGCAGCTTCTCCATCGACAACGGAAGATTAACCGAACCAACCAAAGGATTGACACTTCGCGACATTGATTTGAAAGGATACTATTCGACTTTAAAAGGACGAGACAAGGAAGAACTCACCATCAAAAATGTTTCCTTCCAAACCGTCAGCGGACCATTCTCGGGGAATTTGGCTATCCGCCGTTTCTCCAAACCAAGCTATCGCGGAACGGCTAAAGGATCTGTTGACCTTGAAGTTATTCATGCCCTGTTCCGCATCCCAAAGATCGAAGAGCTTTCCGGAAAGGTCAAAGTCAACACCAATTTCTACCTGGAAACAGTGTTTGAGAACAATGAAGCCGTGGTTGAGATCGCAGATGGTAATGGTACCGCATTGATGGATAATGTTGATTTCAGACTTCAAAACGACTCACGGAAGTTCTATGACATTTACGGAAACCTCATCCTGAACAGAAGCAATGCCTTACTGGAGGGATTGAAAGTCCATTTGGGAGAATCGGACCTGGAGCTAAACGGAAGTTTTAATTACATTGACCTGTTCCTGCAGGATAAGCATACCCTGGATGTCTCCGTAATTGCCGAAAGCAGGAAAATTAACCTGAAAGATTTCACCAATTCCATTGCGGGCGATCCGAAAACAACTTCCACCAACCGGGAATGGATGCTTCCGACACTAATTAACGGAAATGTCAAATTGAATGTTGATGCGATCCATATGGACCATCATACCTTCTCGCAGATCAATGGAGAAATGACTGTTGGAAACCGAACAATTTCGATTCAAAAACTCCACGGAATAACCGGAAATGCGACCGTTCGCGGAACTCTTGCAGTTGTGGAATCCTCCCCGGAATATTTCCAGCTGGCAACCAATCTGAGTTCGAAGGATATTTATTTCAAACCGATTTTCCGCGAATGGAACAACTTTGAACAGGAAGTGATCACAGAAGACAACATTAATGGTCGTGCGGAAGCCATTTTGGATTTGAGAGCTCCTTTCGACATGACTTACGGAATTCTCAAGGATGAGCTGGAAGCCCAGATCCAATTGAAGATTATAGGCGGACAATTGAAAAACGTCAGTACGTTCGCTGCCCTTTCTAAAGATTTGAAAACAGCCAAAACGAAGCTGATACTGAAAGCCGGTGAAATTGATGCACTCGGGAACAAGTTGAATGACATCCGTTTTGAGACTTTGGAAAATACAATCCTGATCAAGAAAAGTACAATCGTCATTCCAAAAATGGAGATCAAGTCCAGTGCACTCAACATCAGCGTGGAAGGGAAACACAAATTCAACAACGATATTGATTACAAATTTGCTTTCCGTTTCCGGGAGTTAAAAGAGAAAAAAGACGAATCAGAATTCGGAATTGTGGAAGACGACGGAACAGGAATCAAAATATTCGTCCGCATGTACGGAAACCTTGCTAACCCGGTCATTGAATGGGATAAAACTTCGCGCAAGGAAGAAGCCAAACAAAACCGTGAAGAAGCCAAACAAGAAGCTATTTCGATCCTGAAAAGCGAACTAGGCTTGTTCAAAAAAGACACAACGATCAAAAAATACCAGCCTCCGAAAAAAGACTACGAAGTCCTGCAAATTGAATTCGGTAAGGAAGAAGAAGTCAACCCGTTTGAGGAAAAGAAAAAGATCGAGAAGGAGAAAAAGGGTCTCAAGAAATTCGGCGAAAAGCTGAAGGAAAAGAGCAGCCCGAATGAAAAAGAGGAATTTACCGTGGAGTAATCTAATAAAACAGTAGGGGTGTAAAATTTTACACCCCTACTGTTTTTACACTAAAAAAAGATCAATGCATGATCATTAGTTTTTCCGTAAAGAAATGATCTCCGGACTGTATTTCTACAAAAACGAATCCACTGGAAACACTCTGAGGAATATCCAGGCTCATTTCCTGTTCATCCTTATCAAATGCATATCGTCCGATCAGCTTTCCATCCGCAGTTTTCAAAGTGACAATTGTGCTACTTTCCGTCCGGAAAGAAACCTTCAATTGAACGGTTTTGCTCGCTGGATTCGGATACAGCTGCCATTGCGGAGCAGTCGGAGTTGTTGCCAAAGACTTTCCATGTGCAGGATAACAATCCGTGTAAAAATATTCCTGGCAGTAAGTTTCTTTGCACTCCACGTCACCATTATTTCCGGTCACTGTCAAACAAATCTCATAAGGCGTATTTACCTGGAATTGCTCTAACAGGTATTGTCCGTAATAAGGTCCGGCTCCGTTGACAGTCCATTCCATCTGGGTAATGTTCGCACAATTTGACCCTGAGAAACCGGTAAACAGCATATTGCAATCTCCGGAATTAATCATGTCGAAACCGGGCTTTAATTTACAATCACATCTTCCGCCGCAGCGAGCCTCTACTTTCTCACAGTATCTTTCCGTGCAAAGGACATCTCCCTTTTCGTTTCTGATAACAGCCGTAACACAAACCTCATACCATCCTGCAGCCGGGAAAACATGTCCGGTAGTTTGACCGATGGATGTTGTTCCGTTGCTAAAATCCCAGTAATATTCCGCATACTTCAGACATTCGGGACCTCCGTGGAATCCTTCAAACGTATAGATACACTCCTTATCATCAAAACTAACATTGAATCCCGGACGCAGTTTGCAATCACATGGCGGAGTACAACGCGTTTCAATGGTTTTACAGCCTTGGATTGTACATAATTCAGAGTCGTTCAGCGCCGTTATTGTCAAACAAATAGTGTGTGTTCCGGCAGTTGCAAAAGCATGATCGACATCAATCCCTGTTGCAGTTGTTCCGTCACCGAAATCCCAGGTATATTCCACATTCTCCAGGCATGGGTCCGCCACGTAATTCGCATGGAACTTTACATAACATTCTTCTTCAACAATAGAATACGAGAACGATGCCTTCGTAGGACAAACGCAAGGCTCACAATCCTGAGCTACAACAATGGTATAATTCAGTGTGATACCATTTCCGGAAACAACAACATTATAAGTTCCCGGACCAGAGAAAATATGAGTCGGAGAAGCCTCAGAAGAAGTATTGGCAGAACCGGAAGCCGGATCACCGAAATTCCAGGAATAGGAATTCGCACAAATATTCGTGCTGAATGTATAAGTATCACAACGCACTTCTTCTGCGAAGATCGAATCACCGGTGAATAACTGAACCTGATCGGCATCCACGATATTCGGTAAGCCGCTTCCTGCCGCAAGTACGTCCAGGTAAGGTCCGTTATTGGTAAACAAACACAGGTTGGGCTGGCTGATTGTTGATTGCGTATTCGGAGCATGGATAGCCCCCAGCTGTGTCATATTCCGGGAAATATAGATCTTGTTATCCGGTCCGCACTGCATTCCCAATCGTTTTACGGAATTAGGTGCTATCAAATTCCCCACCTTCACTTCAGAAAGGAAGACATTCGATGCGGTTGCATCGTACTGGAACACATCTCCGGTAGTTTCCTGAACAGCATAAAACAATTTGGAATCCGGACTGAAAGAAGTTCCGTAGACACGTTCGCGGTTAATAATCTCAGAACCGGTTATAAAACCGTTTACCGGGTTAAAATCGCACAGGAACATACTGTTACCAACAAATTCAGACACAAGTATCTTTGTGCCGTCGGGAGAAGCTTCCATTGTACAATAAATCCCATCAAAACTATTCAGTAAATAATCCGAATGAAAAGCAATTCCGGAAGCGGAAACTTTGTAAACCATCAGGAAATGCTGGTATTCACTCTTTTTTCCATGGACGATCAGCCAGTAATAGTTACAAGCCTTGACAGCTGTTATACCTTCACCACTCCAAAGTGTTGCTCCTGACTGAATATATCCTGCAGGAACCGGAACCGGATTGTTATTGCTCACGATAGAAGCCTGTGTACCGGTAATCGAAATAACACTGTATAGCAATCCACCTTGATTAAAACTAGTGTTGAACTGCAAATACTGGCTGGAATTTGCCGGGTTAGGTATCGATATTGATCCCGTTGCACTACTGTTATCTGCGTTGAGAGCAGATGCAATCAAACTGTGGTTCTGATCCCAAATATTATCTCCGCTGCTGTAAAATAGCAAGTTTCCACTGGCATCACATTGAGAAACAACATCTTCTATATTTCCCTGCATGGTATTATTCACGTCAGCAGAATTATCATAAACAGGAACTCCCGATGAGAAATCCAGTCCGGCCTGATTGCTGAACATCCATGTACTTTGGGTATTGCTGATCGCTGTACAGTTCGTAGGAAAAACAAGCTCTTCATTTTCTGCAAAATCGCCCGGATTACTCCCGCTTGTAACGGTAAGCGTCACAATTGCCGGTGCGTACGCAGCTGTGTATGTATGAGAAACAATCTGTCCGCTTCCGGTAGATCCATCCCCGAAATCCCAGGAAAAAGTAGCTCCACTTACCGGATTCGCTGTAAATGTTATAGAAGTTCCCGTACAAGCTGCATAATTATCCGCCGTAAAATGCGCCATAATCTGCCCGTTACAGTTAATCCCCGTATAAACCATGTTGTTTGAGCTAACCAGGTTTGCACGGTACAAAGCGATACTGGCATCCATACGGTCGTTCTGTCCGTTGGTAAACCCTGTCATACAACCTTCGTCTACATAATCCATATAGTTGTGGATATCATCTGGCAGGTTCGGAGTTTCGTTACAGGTATTCCATCCCGGAGCCGGACAGCCGGTATTTCCAGGTATTGCAACCGGAGGCGTATCGCAAACTCTATCTCCCTGAGATCCGCAGGTAGAGGTATTCATTCCAGCACAGCCGTCCTGAAAAGTGTGGTATAATCCCAGGTAGTGGCCCACTTCATGTACGGCAATTCTACCCAGCTGACTGTAAGAAGCCAATGTTGTACAACCGCAGGTTGCGATATCCCCGAAAGCCCTGTAATCCATCACAATACCATCTGTATAATTGTAACTTCCCGGGAAGGAAGAATACCCCTGGATAATGGATCCCGGCGGAACGGACGCAGAAGAAATACTTTTAACAACCCAGATACGCAGGTAATTATCCGAAGGCAATGAAGCTCCAACAGCAGCCAGTGAATTGATCTGGCTTACATCGTGATTGGTAAGAGTTGGATTGTAATAATGAAAAATACCCGGAGTAGAACTGGTAATTCCTGCCGGTGTATTGATCGATGTGAGGTTTACCATTCCTTTTTTGGTTGCAAGACAAAACTGGATACCATAATCTTCATAATACGTATTCAGCGCATTGATCTGGCTGATCACCTGCATGTCCGAAATGTTTTCAGGCCCATTCTGGTGCACCACATTGACTACAACAGGGATCAGTAACTTGTCGCTTAAACTTTTTGAAACCGCGTCGCCTCCTTTTTTCTTAGCAGCTTTAAATCGTTCAATTTCGCGGTCCATCTCGTCCAGTTTTTTCTGAAACGACGGATCTTCCTGAAGTTGTTTGGATAATAACTCGTCAAAATAGCACGAAACTATTTTCTCACGCGGCACCTGTTGTGCGAAGGACGAAAAAATGGTGAGTAACAGGAAGGTCACTCCCAGCAAATAGTGTTTCTTCATAAATAGTGTGTAATTAATTATACTCAAATCTAATTAAATGAACGTACCGGCAATGAAAAAACGGAACAAAAAGCGTGTTTTAACATTCACAACCCAATTAATCCGGTCACTACTGCACCGTTGAAGGAAAATAATTCGGAATTATATGTATTATTAATCCAAAATTTATTCGAATGAATTTCGTCCAATCTTTCATCGATATGCTTTTTATCGGGGTAATCACCCTTTTCCCGGTTGTCAATCCGATAGGATCTGCATTTATTATCAATCCCTACCTGTCGAACCTGGAGATCCGGGAAAAACGAAAAGCGGTCAAGAAAATTGCACTTTACGCATTTATCCTGTGCACAATAGCTCTTTTCGCAGGACATTGGATCCTGGAAATTTTCGGCATTACGATTCCGGTCGTTCAGCTTGCAGGAGGAGTCATGATCTGTAAAATCGGCTGGGAATTCCTTTCTTCAGATAAAAAAGATGCAAAGGCTGACACGGACGAAGAAGGAAACACCCTTAGTTCCAATTATTCGCTGATCCAGGATAAATTGTTTTATCCCATTACTTTTCCGATCACAACCGGAGCCGGATCCATTTCGGTTCTTTTTACCCTGAGTGCGCACAGTGCCAATGCGCATATCAACTTGTACCTGATCAATACCGGAGCCATCCTGCTGGCAATCATCGTTATTTGTTCATTGATCTATTTTTTCTACCTGAACACCAAAAAAATCATCCGGGTAATCGGTAAAGAAGGAGAACAAATACTTAACCGCATCATGGCATTCCTGATTTTTTGTGTTGGATTGCAGATCGGGATAACGGGGATCAAACATTTGTTTAACATACAGTAGGCATGCGATTAATCGCATGCCTACTGTCGTAATCGATTTAATTCGTAATTGTTTTATGGATTTTTGAACCAACATGCATCTTAGGTGTAATTAGTACTAATTCTAAACTGCATGTTATGAGATTCGTTACCCTTCTATGCATCATTTTACTCGGAACGGGCGCTGCCTTTTCCCAATCAATTTCCGGAAATATGAACTCCGAAGCTCACAGCGAAGCCCTTCGTTACGGAAATGTCGATATCTATAAAGGCGACAAATTGGTTGCCTCTGTTCTCACAGACAAATTGGGAAACTTTGCCATTGCACTCGACACCGGAACGTATGTCTGCGTGATGAACTACGCCGGGTACTCCCCAATCAGGAAAGAAATCAAAGTTACAGGAGATGAGGTGGCAAACTTCAAAATGAAGGAAGACCCTGCTGCTCCCAAACGCGCTTCAAAAGATAAAGACGGAGATCTGCGCGATGAAATGCGCACCATCGAAGAGGTTGCAGTAACCAGTTATAAAGTGGAGAGTAAATCCACCTCTGCAACCATTACAAGAGAAGACATCAGACGCATACCGAGCCGAGTTCCTACACGTGTTATGAGCGCTACCGAGGGAACCGTCATGGCTGTACATCCGGGCTCTGGCGGAGCTTACAGCGGAACAGCAAGTTCAAAACTATTGACTGCCGGTGAGATCAACGACTTTTCGAAATGGAAAATGTGGCAGGATCTGAACAAAGGCGAACTGGCAGCTTACCAAAAAACCTGGGAAATTGCTCCATCCGGAAGATATACGGTCATGTTGCAATCCGAAAGCGGTATTCCAATCGTGGATGCCATTGTTCAGTTGCTTTTAAACCGCGATGTGGTCTTCACCACCCGAACAGACAATACCGGAAAAGCAGAATGCTGGCTGACCATCAAGAATGAAACTCCGACTGTAAACGGAAAACTATCCATCCAGATCACTTACGAGGGAAAAGTATCAACCATCAACAAAGTCAGTGCTTTTGAGAACGGGTTGAACCATCAGAAATTAAATATCTCCTGCCAGGAAGTCCAAAATGTAGACGTAGCATTTGTTGTTGACGCAACCGGTTCCATGGGCGACGAGATCAGGTTCCTGCAAGCGGAAATGAGCGATGTCATTTTCCAGTCTAAACAAATTAGTAACAAATTGAATTTCCGCTTCGCGAATGTCTATTACCGAGATCAAGGGGATTCATATGTTACTAAAAGCATGAATTTTAACCGCATCCTGTCC
>DJFP01000021.1:0-3500 GCA_002432565.1 Flavobacteriales bacterium UBA5869 | reverse complement strand
AGCTGGAGCGAAAGTGCCCGTGCACGCATCCTGTTCCTGATTTTGGACGCACCTCCGCACCAGGGACCGCAGATCAATGAGCGCTTACAACGCCTGATCCTGCAAGCTGCTGAAAAAGGAATCCGCATTGTTCCTGTCGGGGCAAGCGGTATTGATAAAAGTACCGAATACCTGATGCGCGCTCTGGCTTTGGGAACGAACGGAACATATACCTTCCTGACAGACCACAGCGGAATTGGCAACAGTCATATCAAACCTTCGACAGACAGCTACGAAGTGGAAACACTGAATGCAATCCTTGTCCGCATTCTGAAAAGCTATACCTATATGCCGGATTGCCAGCAAAACATCCCGGATCTGGCTTTAAACATTCCCGATTCCATTGTTTCTACAATTCCTCCGGTAGATTCAACTGACACCAGTGCCGTGCAAACAAAACCAGACCCGAAAGCGTTGAACATTACCTGGAGTTACTATCCGAATCCGACAAACGGAATGATCACCATTCTGCCAAATACAGACATCCGGGAATTGTATGTTTCCGATTTGAGTGGGAAAGTGCTGCAAATTCTTCCGAAACTGAAAAAAGACGAACGCATCCAGGTGGACCTTTCCGGATATGCAACCGGAATCTACCTCATCCGCTATCTGGACGAAAACAACCATTGGCTGAGCGGGAAGGTGGTGTTGCAAAGAACAAGTTAAGAAAATTCAAAATTCAAAATTCAAAATTCAAAGTTTGATGGGAAGGGAAAAGGGAAAGGGTAGTTTCGTCAGTTACGAAGGCGGCAAAGTTTGTATTGTTCCCACCGAAAGGGAGGAATTTAAGTTGATCATAAATTTGTTTACAAGAATTTTCTTTTTCATGCATAAAATAATGAAATTATGTTCAAATTAAAAATTCCTAGAGGCCAATTCCAAGTTTAATCTATATACAATTTCACTGTCAATATACATTTGAAAAGAATGATGTGGATATCATCGTTCTAATAATAGAGGCTTAACTCAGTGGAGGACTGGAGGGCGGATATAGTTTAGGGTTAAAATAAGAGGGAAGCGTTAGAAGGAAAAAGAAGTGGGCAAGTGACACAAGACCTACTACTACTAATTATTTTGATATCATGTGCAATTGTGCTGTTGTAAGGCCACTGTTCTTTAAAAGTAATCTCACGTGCCCACACCTACTTTTCCCCCTCCTAATTTCTTCTCTTTTTAGTAAAGCTTTACTTTGAGAGAGAGAGAAAAAAAAGTATGAGAGAGAGAATGAATTCGATGGGATATATATCGAACCTCCCCCATAGCTACTTGATTTGTTTAAGAAGATGTTAAGTTGACAATATGGTCTTTGTTTCCAAGTAAATCATAGATTTTAAATCTTTATAAGATATGACCACATCTAATGTTTTTGTTTCCATTCATGGTATTTGGCTAAACTTTTTAAACTCTCCTTAACCATATAGAATCGATTTTATTTTCTAACTTATATTTGGATTAAACTTACAATTTAATCTAAAATAAGGGCGGATCGAGCTCACAAATTTTGAAATTGATCAAGTTAATAGTTGTCTACTTGAAAGTGCGGGCACATAAATGTTTAAAAAATAATTCAAAACTCGATTTAGTTTCGGATTTTTAGGATGATTAGGGTTTTTAAAATATTCTTCTAGGTCATGAATGTTTAAGAAACAATTATCATTCAAATCTCTACTATCCGTTCTTTAGGTTTATTAGTTTTGTGGGTAGGTATTAGGGTTGAAATTGTATGCCCAATCTCAATTTCTTCCATCTATTTCGAAAAGAATTAAGTTCTAAACAGCTTTTAACATACAATTTGTTATTTTTAAAT
Source organism: Flavobacteriales bacterium UBA5869 (assembly GCA_002432565.1). Classification (GTDB taxonomy): domain Bacteria; phylum Bacteroidota; class Bacteroidia; order Flavobacteriales_D; family Crocinitomicaceae; genus Fluviicola. Next base: position 1,654 of record DJFP01000021.1, on the reverse strand, counting down.
GTAATCTTTGTTTTAAATGATAAAACTTAATATAATAAAATATCACAATCTATTTATGATAAATCTAGATAGACTATTATTTATATCTATAAAGATATTATATACATATAGTAGTCTATCTTAATTTATAGCTCATCAATGATAAACGGTAATATTTTTTGCTATATTTTGTAAAGATTTTAATTTATTTTGCTATATTTAAAAACAATTTCTAATAAACCCTATTAAAAAAGTCGAGGAAAAGAGAGAATGGGATGTAGAGTTAGTTTTTAAACTAAAATTAAAACTTCTAAATTCAATTACTTTAGTTTAGTGTTATGCTAAAGGTCAGGTGTAGTTTATAAATATTTTAGTTTATTTTGTTTTTGAAAAAACAAACTAACTTTCTATTAAAAACGGAACAAACAATTTTGATATTAAATTATGTAAGTAAAGAGATTTCTTTTAGCTTTTAAATAAATTATGAATTTTAGTCCATTCAAATGTAACTTATTAAATAGAATACTAATCAAACTCATTTAAAAGTTATAATTCAATCTTCCATCCCATAGTTACAATTAAAAAAATTTACCATTTTTAGGTTGTAATTTATTTAAAATATATAAAATTGAACAAAAGATTTAAGAGTGAAAATCTTCCTATATCTTAGTTCTCAATTTTATACTTAACAAATTTTGAAAGATGAAATTTAGTTCTTATGATCTATCATTAAAATATAATAAATTTAATATCTATAAAGTTCTAATATAGTTAAATTTGTAATTTCACCAATTTGAAATTAGAGTACATCTTCTATCAATTTTCAAAGTGAAATTAGAAAAACTAATTCAATTTATGTATAACGCTGTAGAGATCAAAACTTTGTAATCCAAATCCTTCCAAAAACAAAAAAGAAAGAAAAAACATCCTCATTTTATTTGAACAAGTCCTCATATAGATTTGTCATATTCCGAATAAAATATGATTTTGTGTTTGTTCAAATCAATGAAAATGGAAGAAAAATTTCAAATTAAAACCACCAATATTGAATTTAATTAAATTGATTTATGGTTGGAGAAATTGACTCTTTCATAGGAGACAAATGTTGTATAATAGTAAAGCAAGTTGAAGTTGTAAAAGTAGAAGTAAAAATTAAACTAAACAGAATTGTTGCCTAATTAATTTCAAAAGATTTCAAGAATTTTTAAGGATTTTTATCAAGTGATAGCAGCTTGGAGAAAATTTATTTCTAACATTAGTTTTTATGTGAAGGATATAGATTTCTTAAATTTGTTTGTCGATTTTAGTATTTTAGAAATTGAGTCAAATCAATTACATTGTTTAAAATTTCACTTTAAAACAAGTTAAAATGTTTGTTTATTATATTACAATGTGATTAGTGAATTGAAATCTTTTACCTTCTACGAATCATTTTACAATATAATAAAAATGTCGATTCAACTTTTATGTTTTCGTTGAGCTTATGAAAATGTAAAGACATTGACAAAAATGACAAAAATTGAATGGTCTGCTTCAAAATAGCAATAGTTTAAAATGATGTTATAGGAAGGAATACCCTATAGTTTATATGTATATTAATTGCATATTTTCTAGCAAAAATGTGTTCATATCTTATATTTTTTTTTCAAAATTCAATTAATATATCTCTAAATAT
>DJFP01000059.1 GCA_002432565.1 Flavobacteriales bacterium UBA5869 | reverse complement strand
AATACCCTATTCTATATGAAAAGAACCTATTCCGGAAAAGACATTCTTGCCAATACCTGATTTAAAGTCGGGGCAAAATCCTTGAAAATAGTTTTAAAAAAAATGGAGGTGCGGTAACACCTCCTTGCATTTCGGCAGTTTACCGGCTCCTGACAATGCAAACCTCTGCCTTAGCAGTGCAGCCGAAAATGCTAGGGTAAAGTTAAAGAAATAGAGTAGGCAAAACAAAATAACACATTCAATTATGAATAAAACACTTGAATCTTTACAATCAAAGAAGTTTGATTCAAAGAACCTGATGGGAATATCAGGAGGTGAAACTACCTACGGACCGGCACGCGAAACTCGTCATGATGGATTTGGAGGTCAAGACGGAGATACTGCCGCGATGACTTACAATCCGCCAAACTATCCGTCAGGAACCCAAGGTTTGGATTACATCAAACGATAAAAGTCACCATTATCCCCTGCTTTACCACAGAGCAGGGGATTCCAAAAAATTAAAGCAATAGAAATGAAAAAGGCACTCTTCCTGCTTGGCATACTTGTCAGCATCTGTTCTTACGGACAATTCGACCACATCCAATACAAAAAGGATTGCGATGCAGCTTACCGATTAGCCATTGATGATTCAAATTATTCGAAAAGTTTGAACCAGTTGTCGAAAGTGAAAAAACAATATGGAAAGCTCTATTCCGAGGAATACATCCTCATGGCTCATTGCTACAAAAAACAAGGGAAGGAAACCAAAAGTGCCAAATGTTTGAGAAGTGCCTGGTCCAATTATGGTTTTGATATGGTATGTATAGATCAAATTCCCCAACTGAACTTAACCAGTATTAACCAGGGATATGGTAAAAAACAGAAACGAATCGTGCAACAGGGCTATGATAATTTTCCGAAATTGAATAGAACCAATACCGACTCGTTAAAGATCGTTTTTGAAAAGATGGAGGAAAGAGACCAGGCTCCCAGAATGAAGTTTTATCAGGATTCCGTTGTGGATACAATTGCACTGAATCGGGAAATGCATTTAGTTGATTCACTCAATTTGTTGGAGTTTCGCGATATTATTTACAAGGTTGGTTATCCCGGAGAATGGATTTTACCGCTCAATGTTTCCAGAGTATTCGTCTTACTGATTCATTCCTCCTACAACCAGGCATTCTTTGATGAAATGAAACCGGTTTTCTTACAGGAAGTGATTGCCGGCCGCATGCCGCCAAGTCATTATGCAATCTGGCTCGACAGGCATTATTCCGTAACGGATTTACCTCAATCTTATGGAATGCTTGCTGTTCCTGAGAACTTTAATCTTTCGGAAAAACAAAAACAGGAGATCATCGCGGAACGGTTAAAGATCGGTTTGATCAAGAATTGTCCGATTCCCACTCAATTACTGATGTTCGAATGATACTGGTTTTTACGGAACGGGCTGATTTGAATTCACGGAATGTTCTTGCTTATTTGAACAATCACCGGGAACCTTTTGAAGTATTCCTGGAAGATGATGCGATTGAGTTGGAATACATGATCGATCGCGACACTTTTGATTACCGGATTTACAGAAATAATCGCTTCGTATGCAGTTCCGGTGATGTGAAAGCTGTTTGGTACCGCAGAACGGATATCCAGGTGTATCGTTTCGGGACCGGCGACTTTTCCCAGGAAGGATTAAAAGTTTATTCGGATGAACACCTAAAAACAAGGACCGAACAAATCCGACGTTGTTTTCATGCAAAAAGGTGTTTGGGGAAATTCGGGCATGGAAACTACAATAAAATTGAATTCCTGGAAATATGTACTTCGCTGAATATCGAGATTCCAAAGACCCTGATCACAAGGTCCAAACAATACCTGCTGGATTTTTGGAAGCAAAATAAAGAAGCAATTATTACGAAATCACTCGCATTCCCTTTTGAATGTGTCAATTATACCAAATCGGGAGAAGCAGACAGTTACCGGATGGGATACACCGTTCCGGTGGGCAAGGTAGAGTTGGAATCACTGCCGGATTTTTTTGATCTGAGCATGTTCCAGGAAAAACTCGACAAGCTGTTTGAGATCCGGACGATTTACCTGGACGGCAAGGTTTATTCGCAAGCCATTTTCTCTCAAAGCCGGGAGGTTGCGGCATTGGATTATCGGTTGGGATATGATTCCGGGATGCGGATGTGTAATTACACCCTGCCGGAAGCCATTGAAAAACAGGTTGGTGAACTGATGAGAAAATTGGATCTGAATTTCGGATCGCTGGACATCGTGGTTACGAAAGATAAAAGATACGTGTTCCTGGAAGTCAATCCGAACGGCCAGTACGGAGCAGTTTCCCAGACAACAAACTCGAATGTGGATTACGAGGTGGCCAAATTTTTAATGAATTGAAAGCTATGGAAGGAATTGAAACGGCAGATGCGATTTTAGCTAAAAAATTTCCCGGTTCGGACTTGGATCAAAAAAGAAAGAAAAGAGAAGAACAGGCCCGGATTACGATCCAGAAATTAAAGATGGATAGGCTGGAATGTTTGTACGAACCAATGATGCCCATTTCATTAATGATCGATTATTCCCAAAAGCTATGAATACGGTTGAAAGCAGGCAGGTACTGAAATTATATCCGAATGTGATTCCGGTGAAGGGGTACAATCGTTCTTTGCTTGTTGACCTGCAAAAGGCAAAATCGCATTTGGTCCCGAATGATCTGGTGGATTGCCTGGAACAGGACAGGACGTTAACGGAAGAATATGAATCGTTTATCCTTGAAAACGAATTGGGTTTACTGATTGACGAGGAAATCGCTTTAACACCACTCCCGACGGATTATTACCCGGCATCAGCCATCAATAACGCCATCCTTGAAGTAGATGAAAATTCATCCTGGAGCATTCCTTCTGTTCTGGATCAGTTGGATGAACTGGGAACACAATTCCTGGAAGTGCGGTTTTTGGATTTCTATTCGGTCGTGAAGAATTTGCGGATTTTGCAGGTTTACAGCAATGAAACAACTATCGAGTCGATTCAGATAATGGTTCCTTTTCACAAAGATCTGAAAGCCTTTTTGGATTCAGCTTTGAAAGAGCGTTTTTTTCGCTTGAGTACAATCCTGGTTTACAATGCCTCGGAAGGCTTCGAATTGGATGTGAATTTTTACAAATTGGTATTTACCCGGCAGGAAGCGGTTTCACACGAACATTGCGGAAATATTTCGACGGCTCAGTTTCGACAAAATACGCAAGCCTATGTTCGGAACATGAATTACAACAGCTGTTTGGCCCACAAGATAAGTGTTGACCGGAATGGATGGATAGGAAATTGTCCTTCCTTGCGCGAAACATTCGGTCATGTTGACGATACTTCCTGTGCTGAAGTGGTTTTGGAGCATGCATTTCAAGAGAAATGGAAACTGACAAAAGACAAAATCAGCATCTGTTCTGTTTGCGAGTTCCGGACCATTTGCAGCGACTGCAGGGCTTTTACCATGGACAATAAGAAGAATGGCAAACCTTCCAAATGCGGTTACAATCCATTTATCAGTCTGTGGAAGGGCGACGAAAACTACCTGTCGGAAGAAGATTGCGGAATACGCATTGAGAACGGGAACATGATCATTCCGGAAGAAAAAATGAACGAGATAAATGCAAGAATATGGGGATGAAATTATATCTATTGATAATGGGGCTGTTTGCTTATTGCGGATTAAAAGCACAGGATTTTGCCGAGGTGAAATTGGCTGATTCCCTTTCCGTCTCATTTGATGTGGGCAGTTCGACCGTTAAAAACCCGGCAGCGTTTTTAAGCAGGATCAATCATTTAAAACTGACTTACGGAAAAATAAAAGTCATTGCTTATACGGATACAGTTGGAACTGCCGCATACAATAAGAACCTCGCTTCCAAAAGAATTACTTCGGTCTTAAAGCTTATTGGATCATCGAACATAAAAGCATTTGTGATTGATACGCTGAACAAAAATGAAGAGCGCAAAAAGGGAAGGAATAACGAAGAAACTTTTCGCAGGGTGGATGTGTTCGTGTATAGTGTGAAGCCTGCAATCAGGTACAATACTCCTGTGAACCTTAAGATTAATTTCAATTCGGGAACGACCACTATTGTAAAGAATTCTATTGAGAATTTAAAAATGCTTGAGATGATTTTGCTGAATGATACTACTGTACTGGTCAAATTAAACGGACATGTTTGCTGTCAACCCGATTTGATATTATCTCTTAACCGAGCAGAGAAAGTAAAGGCATATCTTATGAATCATGGAATTAATGGAAAGCGAATAACCTGTTATGGCTATTCCAATTCAGTTCCATTAGTACCCGAAAAGACGGATAAAGACGAGAATATGAACATGCGCGTAGAAGTTGTCTTTCTTAAACCTTAGTAATTGTGAAACCTTTCCCGGTATACATGCAGCCAGATTCTATGGATTGTGGTCCGACCTGCCTTCGCATGATCGCAAAGTATTACGGTCGTTCCATCAGCCTGGAGAAACTGCGGGATCTTTCCGAAACAACTCTCTTGGGCAGCAGTCTGCAGACGCTCAGCAATGCTGCGGAAAGAATCGGTTTGCGCACACTGGCTGTTAAAATCAACTTGCAGAGCCTCAAACAAGATGCTCCATTGCCCTGTATTTGTTTTTGGAACGAGCGTCATTACGTTGTTTTATACAAGGTCAGGGGAAGCCGGTTTTATGTGGCCGATCCGGCAAAAGGAAAGCGAATCTATTCCAAAAAGGAATTCTTAACCAACTGGATCGGGACTCATGCCGATGAAAATACCGAAGAAGGAATCTGTCTGCTGCTCGAGACTACGCCTTCGTTCATGGAAAAGGAAGAAGGAGAAATAACGGGAGGAAACGGATTCCGGTTTTTATTCCAATACCTGAAAAAGTACCGCAGGTTCCTGGTTCAGCTCAGTTTCGGATTGCTGGCATCAAGTATCCTGCAGCTGATCGTTCCCTTTTTAACGCAGAGTGTGGTGGACATCGGGATACAAAACAAGGATTATCACTTCCTGTACTTAATCCTTTTCGGACAGTTATTTGTTTTCCTGGGCAGGATGAGTGTCGATATTGTCAGGAGCTGGATCTTGCTGCATTTGAGCGCACGGATCAATATTTCACTGGTATCTGATTTCCTGGTCAAGTTAATGAAACTGCCCATTTCATTCTTTGATATTAAGAAGATGGGTGATTTGATGCTGCGGATTGACGATCATTCCCGGATAGAAACCCTGCTTACAAATCAGACACTGAGCGTATTATTCTCGTTTTTCAATTTCTTGATATTCAGTATCGTGTTGATGGTTTACAGTCTGCCTGTTTTCTTCATTTTCCTGGCAGGAAGCATGGTGTATTTCGGGTGGGTTCAGCTTTTTCTAAGGAAGAGAAAGGACCTGGACCAGGAGCGTTTTTCACGAGGTGGAGAAGACAAGTCGAAAATAGTTGAGTTGATCCACGGGATACAGGAAATCAAACTACACAATGCAGAAAGGCAAAAGCGCTGGGATTGGGAGCGGATACAGGTGAAGCTGTTCAAACTAAGCATCAAAACCCTGCGATTGGAGCAGTTCCAAAGTAACGGTGCAACATTCATCAACGAACTGAAGAATATCCTTGTCAGTTTTTATACCGCCAAGTTAGTAATAGACGGACAGCTGACCCTGGGCATGATGTTATCGGTTTCGTATATCATCGGTCAGTTAAATGCCCCGATTTCCCAGTTTTTGGGATTCATTTATTCGGTACAGGATGCTAAAATTTCCCTGGAACGCCTGAATGAGATCCATAACAAGGAAGACGAAGAACCGGAGGATTCGCACAGGTTTAATGAACTTCCCGGGCAGAAAGACCTTGTTTTGGAAGGAATCAGCTTTCGATACAAAGGAGCCGAAAAAGATGTGCTGGAAAACATTGACCTCACTATCCGATCCGGTAGCTTGACTGCAATTGTGGGGGCAAGTGGCAGTGGTAAAACAACTTTGATGAAACTGCTTCTGCGGTTTTACGAGCCTACGAGCGGAAAAATAAGGATTGATTCCATGGATCTGGAAAACTTTACGCAGCAGGTTTGGCGGGCTCATTGTGGTTCGGTTATGCAGGACGGATACATTTTTAATGATACGATAGCGAATAATATTGCGCTCGGGGAGGAAATTATTGACCGGCAGAAATTGAGAAATGCCGCTGAAACAGCAAATATCCGTGAATTTATCGAAGCGCTTCCGTTAAGCTACAACACGAAAATAGGGAATGAAGGAATGGGGATCAGTGGCGGACAAAAACAACGCATATTGATTGCCAGAGCCGTTTACAAGAATCCCGGATTTTTATTCTTTGATGAAGCAACCAGTTCCCTGGATTCGAAAAATGAACGGATCATCATGGATAACCTGAACGCGTTTTTTGGAGGTAGAACAGCAGTTGTCATTGCGCACAGGCTCAGTACTGTGAAAAATGCGGATCAAATTGTGGTGCTGGACAACGGTTCGCTGGTTGAAAAAGGAACACATCATGAGTTATTGGCTCTCAGGGGATCTTATTATTCCCTGGTGCAGAGTCAATTGGAACTTGAAAAGGCGGCGGGATAAATTGGAACCAATGAAAAAGGAATACGAGGAATTCACCGGGTTAAGAAGTGAGGAAATGAATGAACTGCTCACAACTCCGCCGAAATGGATCGTCAATTCGGGAGGCGGCGTGTTGTTGCTGGCCTTGTCTCTTTTGGTAAGTTTGGCCTGGCTTGTCCGTTATCCGGATGAGATTCCCGGTGAAGTAATTGTAACGACTTCCAGGGCGCCGATCGAACTCTCGAACCAGAGTTATGTGCAGCTGAAGGCTTTAAATGTCGTTGAAAACCAAGAGGTAAGAGCCGGGGATCTGCTTGCCCAGTTTGACTTTAGGGTCAATGCGCATGACTTTGAAAAAGCGCTGGCTTATTTGAAGGAACTTGAAGCGTTGCAGGGCGAATTCCCATCGGAAATTCCCGTTTTCGATCAGCAGCTGCAACTGGGAAGTTTTGGGGAGCGATGGACAAACCTGCTTTCAAAGATCCGGGAATGGAACCTGGAATATGCTTCAAGCCCGGAACAAGAAGAACTCAAACTGATCCGCAGGGAAATTGCTTTTCGGGAACAGCTGCAGGTTATTTCAGGTAAGAAAATTAAACTTTCGGAAAGCGAATATGCTTTGATGGAAGAACAATTGGCCGGCGGGGAACGTCTGGCTGAGCAAAATGCCATTTCCAGGCAATCCCTCACCCAGGAAAAACGTTCCAGGAACCAATCCATGCAGGCAGTTGAAGGGCAAAAAGAACAAGCCATTCAGAATTTGATCACATTGAACAGTTTGCGTAAAGAGATCCTGAAGCTCGAACACGATGTCCGTGCGGAAAGACTTCAACGATCAGCTGAAATTCGGCAGATGCTTACGGGATTGACCAATGAGTTCCTAAACTGGAAGAAAGATGCTGCCTGGACAGCTCCATGTTCCGGTAAAGTAATTTTTAACAAGATGCTTCAGGTCAACAGGTACTACAAAGCCGAGGAAGCTTCCCTTATTATTGTTCCTGATGGGAATGGTTATCAGGCCGTGGCTTCTGTAATAAGTTCCGGATCGGGGAAAATTAAAAAAGGACAAAGGACATTTATTGAATTGACGGATTATCCGAAAACGGAATTCGGAATGCTGGAGGGAAGAGTGAGTGCCATTACTCAAATGGACAAGAACGGAAAATATGAACTGCGTATTGAGCTTCCGAATCAATTGAAAACAACTTACAACCTGCAGATTCCACCCAGGGCACAGCTGAAAGGAAAAGTAATCGTTATTACGAAAGATAAGCGTTTGTTGATGCGGTTTTTTGAACAATTTACAGCACTGATCAAATGAATTACCCGGTATTTTTTCTGTTGTTTGGATGTTTTTCGCCGCTTGCTTTGGGCCAGGAAATACTCACATTGCAGTCTTGCCTGGATAAAGTGGAGAATAACTCACTTCAAACGGCCGCTGAGTCAGGATCGCTGAATGTTTCCGGAATTAATAAACAGTTCCATTGGTGGACTTTGCTTCCCAATATCTCTGCAAATGCGGGATTGAACACTTCTTTTGGAAGAAGATTGGATGCTTTTACGAATACGTTTGCAACGAATTCTGTCAATTCCCAGTCTTTCGGATTGAATTCGAGCCTTCAGTTGTTTAATGGCTTTTCTTATTTCTACAAACGGCATTTGTTTCGGGCAGCTATTGAAAGGGATCAGGTTGGTTTGGAGAGGAAAAGAAACGAATTAAAGGTCCGGGCAGTCGAAACCTACCTGGATTTATGTAAACTTTCAGTTCAGGTCCGGTTGGCGGAATCACGTTGGGAGAAGTACCGTCAAATCCAAACTGTTCAAAGATTGCTGATAAAGGAAGGCAGGATTCATGTGATTGATACGCTTAAAAGCCACAACATTCTTATGGAGGAAGAAGATTTATTGAGAAACCTGGATAACGAATGCAAATTGAAATGGATGGATCTTAACTTTCAAATGGGACAGTCTCTGAAATCGCTTTACAGAGTTGATTTGTCTTCCATTGCCGTGATGAGGGAAAAGATTCGGTTGGACGAGGCGTTTCAGTTAGAATTGATAGAATTGGAATTCGAATCACTGCGAAATGAATGGAAGACCGAGCGGGCGAAAATTCTTCCGGTTGTTTCGCTGAACGGACTTTTGGGAACGGGATTTTCAACCAACAATAAAGATTATCTGTCAGCCGGAAATCCAACCAAATCCTATTCCAGGCAAATCAACGAGAATTTATATGAAGGAATCGGGATTTATCTGAATGTGCCCTTGTTCAACCGCGGGGAATGGCTCAAAACCAAACGGGTCAATGCTGTTAAATGGGAAGAATTGGAAAACCGGAAAGAGCTGATCGATTTGCAATTGGAAAAACAAACGCTTGAATTGGAACAAAAACGATTGAATCTGAAAGTAAAGCTGGAACAGTGCAAACAAATAAACGACAACCTCGAGACAATCTATGAAAAG
>DJFP01000296.1 GCA_002432565.1 Flavobacteriales bacterium UBA5869 | reverse complement strand
TTTTCCAAGCCAGCGGAGCACATTGTCGTGCCAAATAGCATCTGATTCCCGTTGGTCCAGGATCCCGACTTCCACCGCGAAATCGATCACCCTTCCCGGGTATGAATTCGCAACACCTTCCATTTCGCCTAAAGGATAAGGATCATCCAATCCTGCAACGATTTGTGAAGAACCGACCCGGATCTTAAGTAATTGCAAAGTATAGGAATCGTGGACCAGCGTATCGAAAAACAGATTCGGGTGTCCGAGGCTTGCACGCGGGTCTCTTGTTTCGGTAAACAGGTCCGGTCGCCCGTCAAAACCCTGAAGTCTTCGTCCGTAGTTTGCCTGTCCAAGCATACACCCATGTGCAAAGCAGGTACGAATATCCGGGTATTTATTGACAAAATCTTTTAATGCATACATGTGTAGCGTATCTGCAGTCTGTGCCATCATCCAAACGAGGTGGAAACGCCAGTACATATCTTTCAAGGCAACCATTTTCTCCCCGTCGTAAGGGTGAATCTCAATTGCCAGTTTGTATTCATTTGCTAAATCAAACAAAGGCAGGGTTGAATCATCCACCACGGAAAGCCATTCGTTATCCTTGTTCAAAAAGTGAGTTGGCAGGCACAATAAATTCATATTGAGATCTTCCACACAACGGTGAATCTCATTCAGTGCATCGTCCATGTATAAAGGCTGGACGACGAATCCACTTGTAAATTTATCCGGGCGGCGTTCCTGTACGCTTGCATTGAAATCATTCTGCCAGCGGATTGCATCAAAAGCATCTTGTTTCGACCAACCATTACAGTAAACCTGGGAAAGGTTCAACATAACTCCATGATCAATGCTGTGTCTTTCCATCCATTCGATTTTCTCATCAAAAAAGAAGCTTGGATCTGTAATTGGGCGTGCCCAATCATCCTGTCTCATGAATTTTTTATCGTCATCTATCCAAAACAACTTCTTTTCACGCATGAATTTCGGAATTTCCGAAGGTTCAGGCAGGATATGTCCGTGACCATTGATCTTTAGTTTCTGCATGTTTGATGGAATCTTTCCTTCAAATTTAGGAAAAAAGTAGGGGCGCAATTAATCGCGCCCCTACTTTTGTGTTGTAAAATATATTTACTTACTGATTAGAAGCTGATGGTATTTGATTCCAAACTCACCCAAAACCTGTAAGGTATAATGTCCGTTTGCAACAGATGACAGGTCAATCGTTTTCACAGGTTTGAATTCGTCGATTTCCATATCGAAGATCAATTTTCCTTGTGCATCCACCATTTTCAATTTTGAGTATGGTACATCTGATACGATCTCAATGTTTCCAACGGATGGATTCGGATAGATGGACATGTTCCATTTCTCATTATCACTGACAGATAAACACGGATCAACAATAATGGTACTTTGTGCAGTTCCCGAACAGCCGTTTGCATCCGTGTACATATACGTAATCGGGAAACTTCCTGCGCCGCTTACTGCCGGATTAAAATTCCCTGCAGTAACTCCGGTTCCGGAATATGTTCCTCCCGCCGGTGTTCCTCCGGTTAAAGCAAATGCAGGATTATAGGTACAAACCTGGCCTAAGTCTGCAAATCCAACTGTCGGATTTGAATTTACGGTAACAGTAACCTGGTCTGTTAACTCACATCCGTTTCCATCTGTTGCTGTTACAGTGTAAGTAGTTGTTCCTGTTGGCACGAAAGCAACACCATCCTGGATTCCGTTATCCCACCCTAAAGTCGGCGAGCCGGTTGAAACTCCTGTTAGAGTAATGGAATTACCCGAACAAACAGCCTGATCATTTCCTGCACTCACACTAAATGCCGCTGCTGTAATGGTGATCGGATCCGATGTTGAAGTACATCCTGCGTTCGTAACATGAACGGAATATGTTCCTGCTGATGTAACGGTGATAGCTGCTGTTGTTTCAGCAGTTGACCAGGTATTCCCCGAAGGATAAGACGAAGTCAGCGTTACAGTTCCTCCCGGACATAAAACTGCCGAACTTGGTGTGATTACAGGAGGTGTCGGTGCTCCCGGATCTGTTAAGTTTCCGGTGATCGTATTGGAAATACACCCTGCTCCGCTTGTCAGAACAACGGTGTAAGATCCTGCACCCAAATTCGGGATTGTCGTTGGTAAAGATGCTATCACAGCTGTCCCGGAAGCTGTTCCTGACCATGAAATGGAACCCGAACCTGTTCCGTTAACCGCAATTGATCCGGTTGTCGAACCACAGGAAGCCGGATTTGTCAATGTTCCCAAGGTAATTGCCGGAGTTGGATTTACCGTTACTGTTGTAGCAGAACTTGCCGCACTCTGACATCCCGATGGATTCGCGACCTGAACGGTGTAAGTTCCGGCTNNTTGAGAAGTTGCTCCATTCGACCATAAATAAGTGTTCCCGGCACTGGAAGTCAGGGTAACGGATCCGCCTGAACAGAATGTCGTTGGACCACCTGTGGTAATTGTCGGAGCAGCCGGAGTTGGATTTACCGTTACCGTTGTTGCAGAACTTGCCGCACTCTGGCATCCCGATGGATTCGTAACCTGAACGGTGTAAGTTCCGGCTNNNNTTGAGAAGTTGCTCCATTCGACCACAAATAAGTGTTCCCCGCACTGGAAGTCAGGGTAACAGATCCACCTGAACAGAATGTCGTTGGACCACCTGCAGTGACCGTTGGTGCAGCCGGAGTTGGATTTACCGTTACTGTTGTTGCAGAACTTGCCGCACTCTGACATCCCGATGGATTCGTAACCTGAACGGTATAAGTTCCGGCTGTTGTTGCGGTTATGGACTGCGAGGTTGCTCCATTCGACCATAAATAAGTGTTCCCGGCACTGGAAGTCAGGGTAACAGATCCGCCTGAACAAAATGTCGTTGATCCGCCAGCCGTAATAGTTGGTGCCGCAGGAGTCGGATTAACAGTTACCGTAATGGAGTTACTATTCGGACTTTGGCAACCTCCACTGACTACTTTACAGGTATAAGTTCCTGCTGTCGTTACCGTAATTGATTGTGTGGTTGCTCCTGTTGACCATAAATACGAAGCTCCGGTAGTGGAAGTTAAAGTCACGGAACCACCGGAACAAAAAGTGGTCGCTCCGCCTGCAGAAATCGTTGGTGCCGATGGGGTCGGATTCACGGTGACTGTTGTTGCTGAACTCGCCACACTTTGACAGCCTGCCGCGCTGCTCACCTGAACCGTATAAGTACCGGTTGTAGTTGCAGTAATAGACTGACTGGTTGCCCCGGTTGACCATAAGTAGGAATTTCCTGCACTCGAAGTCAGTGTAACGGATCCACCAGAACAGAATGTTGTTGAACCACCAGTTGTAATTGTAGGAGCCGCAGGAACAGCATTTACAGTTACGTAATTGGTCATTGTGGTTGTATTTGACCCGGAACCATTCGTAGCAGTTAATACTACGTTGTATGTTCCGGCAGTTGAATAAGTAACTGTTGGACTTTCAGCCGTGGAAGTGGAAGGTGTCCCACCCGGGAAAGACCAGGAATACGATGTCGGTGAACCGGTTGAGGTATTTGTATAAGTGATACTTTGCCCGGCGCATACAGTACTTGAAACAGTTGTGAAGCTTGGCGTCGGAGGTGTTGATGCCGTTACTCCGGTTACATTGATGTTATCCACATACAAATTGTTCCCATAACCGGACAAGTTTTTGAACGCAATAACCACATTTGCCTGCCCCACATACGGTGTCAGGTCAATCGTTTCCGTCCGCCATTGAGCTGTTGTCGGAACGAATGCAGACGTGGTTGCAGCTGCAGTTGCCAATGTAGTGTTTGACTTGGAGTAAACGGAAGTAAATGAACTCCCGCAATTTGTAGAGATTAAGACTTCCAAACCGTCAAAATTTGCACCATTATAAGGAGCATAAGCTACATCAAAGGTCATTTGAGCAGAAGAAAGACCTGTGAAAATAAGCGGCTTTATTCTCACTTCATCGTCATCTCCATCATTGTAGTCAAAGTTATTGAACCACATAGAATTTCCTGCGGTCGGTGCTAGACCAACTGTTGTTGATCTTGCCCATGATGTAGGAGATGCATTATTATTGACCAGTGTCCATGCGGTTGGAACGAAAGGCGTTGTCGTAAATCCTTCATTCAAAGGTAAAGCTGTTGCTGTTGAAGCAACTACTGTTATATACCCATTCCTGGTTTCCGTATCCGATCCGTTTGCATTTGCAGCCACAAGCGTTACTGCGTATGTTCCTGCCGTGTTATAAGTAACCGTAGGGTTTACCGCAGTTGATGCAGCAGGTGTTCCACCGGTAAATGTCCAGGAATAAGACGTTGCAAAAGTGGACAAATTGGTGAATGTTATTGCAGACCCCTGACACACGGTTGTTTGTGCGGCTGAGAAATCTGCCACCGGCGGGCTAACAACTCCCAAACCATTCAATACGAAATTATAGGTTCCTTCATCGCAGTCGTTCGTAGCAAAAGAAACATTCCCTGTAAAATTACCAGCCGCGTTCGGAGAAAAAGTTACCGTAAAAGTAGTAGTGGCTCCCGGCGCAACAGTTGTTGTACCGAATCCTGTTCCAAGCGCAAAACCGGTTCCTGTAACCGTGATCGGGTTTGTCAATGTCAGGTTCGTTGTTCCTGTATTCGTAACGGTAAATGTTGCTGTTGATGATCCTCCGGATTGCGTATTTGAATAATTATAAAATCCGCCGTCAAGCACATCGGAACCGGCAGCTGTAACATTGATTTCTCCCGGTGTTGTTCCTTCGAACTTCACATTATCGATGAAGATGTTATTTCCATTATTGGAAACTCCTCTGAAACGGAATCGGATATTGTCTGAAGCTGCCGAAACATAAGACATCAAGTCAATGGTTTCTGTTCTCCAATCTCCCGCGACGGTAGGATAATATTCTCCCGCGGATAACGTTGCACTTTGATACAAAGGTTGTGCACCATTACCTGTTTTATTGTACACATTCGTCCATGTCGCTCCGCAATCAGTGGAAATTTGTACGATTANNGTGAGCGCATTACAAGGAAGCAGGAAAACCGGAGTATATAAATCCTCGTTCGAGGCAGAGCTATTCCCGAAACAAGGAATTTCAGCAATATTATTTACAAATGATCCTGTTGAAGAAATTCCGGAAGCCGGGGACCACTTGAAACAGTCACCATTTACGTTATCAACTCTCCATCTGGCATCCGGTGGAAAAGACTGACCTTCAAAATCCTGTGTGTAATTCGGCATGATACCGTTAGAAACCACAAAATCAATTCCCGAAGTATCATAAACTGTATAAGGATCTGCAACCCCATTAGGAAGTGTGGAATAAGCTCTAAAGGAATGTGTTCCCAACGCAGCAGTAAATGCGGGTAGAGCAACTGTTGCTGTTGAATTAGGCGTCAGGTTACCTGTCCAGCTGAACGTTACCGGGGTTCCGTTATCAATTGAGTAAGAAATTGTTGCGGATGTCAGGTTATTGGATCCGCGGTTCTTTAACTGGACACTTGGAGTGATTGCTCCCACACAGTTATCTCCAACCGGTGCAAAAACGTCCGTTATGGATGCATCACTTGGATTTGGAGGAGTACAAGCATCCGAATTAATCAAAGAAACACGCATAGGAGATCCCTCTAATACCGCACGCATTCGTTGTTTTTGGTCATTGGTAAAAATACTCATACAGTCGTCATCCGTATAATCCATGTAATTTTCTACCATATCATTTCCCGGGTCCGGTGCATTCGTACAGCTGTTAATGGTAGGACAACCATAATTTGGTCCCCCTGCCAAAGGAGTATCATTGCAGTAGTCATCAACTCCGCAACCACCGTCTCCCCAAATATGGCGTAATCCCAACCAGTGACCTATTTCATGTGTTGCAGTTCGTCCTTCATTATATGGTCCGGGAAAACCTGTAACGGAACTTTTCCCGATTGAATTGTATAAAAAGACTACTCCATCAGTCGCAGCAGCTTGTGTTCCACAGCCCATTCCTCCGATAGGAGATTGAGGAAACTGGGCATACCCCAAAATACCTCCACTGATATTACACAACCAGATATTCATGTATTTATCCGGCGACCAGCCTCTGGCAAAGCCCGCAACAACTGCAGGTGTACCGTTGTTATAGGTATAAGGTTTAATGGTCGCATCAATATAATTGGTTGCATACGGAGGTGCCGTAAAACCGGCCGTCGATCGTGGAATCCTGTTTACTCCGTCTTCTCCGTTAGGGAACGCGGAACCGTCCGGTCTTCTTTTTGCCAGACAAAATTCAATTTGGGTATCTGCACCCACCGGGTTTGTATTGTATCCATTGGTACCGAATATTCTTCTGAAATCTTCATTTAAAACATCGATTTGCGACTGGATTGCAGCATAAGATACATTTGTTCCCGTACCAACAGCTTCTCCGTTGTGGATCACGTGGACCACAACAGGAATTTGGTAAACACCTCCGATAATTTTACCGGATGCCATGTTTGCAGTCATTTCAGACTGGATCCATTGTTCAAATTGTTGTGTTGATTCTAATTCCGGGTGGTTTGCATGCAGGATAGCATCTTGTTCATCTGTGTAGCACCTAACAATTCCGTTTGTTTGAGCGGATACTCCATTAAAGAGCATCGAAAAAAACAAACATGCGAAGAGGGCACGTAGTTTTACTCCGTTAGTTTTCATAAAAGCAGTTTTCATTTTTTGAACGAATACTCTTAATCCTTGATGGAAATAATTGATTTAGAGCACTCAATTCTAGTTTTAGCGAACCAATGATACTAAAAAAAAATGATTACAGGGGTTGTAAAGTTTAAATTTTAACATTGACTTATCAACAATGTTTTAATTCATTCAAACATATCTCCTAGCATATTTTCGCCTGCTTTTCCCACAAAAGGAACGGTTTTCTTTTGACCCTGAACAGCCGAAATCAATCCTAATAGCCAACAAATAAAAAGAGTGAAGGATAAAATATTGATTACAAAAAGTCCGAAATACGGAACAAAGAAAAAGATGGTATCAACAATGCTTACAGCCGCTCCAAGCAACATTAAAAGAAGCATTTGGCGCAAATGAAAAGCAGCAAATTTCCTTTCTTCACCTTCCAAAGATGAAACCCTGACAAGTGCAATAATCCAACCGATCAAGGTGCAATAAGCTACTATTGCAACTGTTTTATTAAGCGATTTCGAATTCATGTCAACATACAGTCACATGAATATACGACCTAAAATTATAAAATTAGTTACAAAATTCGCAGATGATCAGTTTAATCGAGCGATTTCACATTTATTCACCAAAGATGGAAGCTACAAACTCTTCTTTACGGAAGACCTGGAGATCTTCAATTCCTTCTCCGACACCGATAAAGCGTACAGGAATACTCATCTGATCTGAAATCCCGATTACAACTCCGCCTTTTGCTGTTCCGTCGAGTTTGGTTATGATCAAACCTGTCAAGGAGGTTGCCAGCGCGAATTGTTTTGCCTGTTCGAATGCATTTTGTCCGGTAGAACCATCCAGCACCAGCAAGATTTCGTGAGGGGCATCCGGGACAACTTTCTCCATTACGCGTTTGATCTTTGAAAGCTCATTCATCAGGTTTACCTTGTTGTGTAATCTTCCTGCCGTATCAATAATAACAACATCCGCTCCCTGTGCCTTTGCCGAGCTTAGCGCATCGAAAGCAACAGATGCCGGATCAGCTCCCATTCCCTGCTGAACAATCGGAACACCAACGCGCTCCGACCAGATAATCAATTGATCTACTGCAGCAGCACGAAATGTATCAGCAGCTCCCAAAACAACTTTCTTACCTGCCTTCTTGAATTGGTTTGCCAGCTTTCCGATAGAAGTGGTTTTCCCTACTCCATTGACGCCCACAACCATAATTACGTGCGGATTTCCGTCATGGCTGGGGATATTATACTCGCTTGGTCCGTTATTATCATTTTCAGACAATAACGAAGCAATTTCTTCTTTGAGGACTTTGTTCAGTTCATCCGTACCAACATATTTATCCCTTGAAACGCGCTCGTTGATTCGATCAATAATTTTCAGAGTTGTATTTACCCCGACATCGGAGCTGATAAGGATCTCTTCCAATTCGTCGAGAACTTCGTCATCAACTCTTGATTTACCTACCAGGGAACGCGTTAACTTACCGAAAAAACTTTCCTTTGTTTTTTCAAGTCCTTTATCAAGTGTTTCTTTGTTTTCCTTCGAAAACCAACCAAATAATGCCATAGTCCAAAATTACAAAAAAAACCCCTCCGCGACGGCGAAGAGGTTTTAAAACAATATCGAGTTTACAACTTAAAGAATCTGATTATTTGCTGAACCAGTCTTTTACTTTATCGTTGTGTACGATTTCTTCTTTGAATGTGAAAGAACCGGTTTTAGACTTAACCATCTTGATCACTTTCGTATGCTCTTTTCCTCCACCTTTTTGTAAGGATGCTACTACTTTCTTAGCCATGACTTAATGTTTTATATTTGTTTTAATCTGAAGTTATTCCCACCCACCGGTGGGCCATCAAATCGATCCGCCGCGGCGGATCTCTTACTTAATCTCTTTATGAACTGTGTAACGCTTCAAGATCGGGTTGAATTTTTTAATCTCCAAACGATCAGGAGTGTTTTTACGATTTTTCATCGTAATGTAACGGGAAGTTCCCGCCATTCCAGACTCTTTGTGCTCAGTACACTCTAAAATAACCTGGATTCTATTTCCTTTTGCTTTCTTAGCCATTTTAATTCAATTTGATTGGTTACCCAACCTATGGTTGGAAAAATCGTCAGCCGCAGCTGACCCTTACTTTAAAAAACCTTTTTCACGTGCTTCTTTCAAACACGCAGAAATACCTTTCTTATTAATTGTTCTTAAAGCTGCAGCAGAGATCTTTAATGTAACATACATATCGTCTTCTGGTACGTAGAACTTCTTAGTTAACAAGTTCGGGTAAAACTTGCGTTTTGTTTTGCGGTTTGAGTGAGAAACGTTGTTCCCTACCATTACCGACTTTCCTGTGATTTGACAAACTCGTGACATTGTATTTTATTTTTCCTTATTCTAAAAGCGGGTGCAAAGAAAAGTAAATTCTAACAATTAAGCAACATTAACTTTGCTTTTTTTCAATATTTATTCCCAAAATTTCGCAACGTAATAAGTTTAAAGCTGTAAGCACCGTCATTTGCACTGTTCTTTGACGATCCGTTCCGAATAAAAATTTCCGGGATATTTTTCGATCCGG
>DJFP01000037.1:6804-9552 GCA_002432565.1 Flavobacteriales bacterium UBA5869 | reverse complement strand
ACAAAAATGATGTGCAGTGCTTTCCAAACGTTGTAATTTTCTATCAAAAAATTCATCCCTGCAAAGTTAAAAAGAAACGGGAACACTATTTGTGTTCCCGTTACCAATATCCTGTTCCTTGTTGTTAAACTTTCATTCCCTTAACAACGCGGTCTTTACGTTTTGTTTTCTGAAGCTTTTTCAAACGCACCTGTAAGAATGCGCTGCTTCCTCCGGAAGCAATGGTATAAGTTTCACCGCCGTATTCCATGGTTCCGCCATTGTTCTTCCAGTCTGCAACCAGATAGTACTTCCCGCTTGTTTGTGTTGCACGGGTAGCAAACTTCACTACGCGGCCCGAACCTACTTCAAAACGAACAACTACTTCATTGTTTGGTCCGATTTTTTCAAAAACACCTCTTGTATTTGAAGGAATAATGATGCGGTCCTGTGTTTTNNTCCAAAATAATATTGGAAGAAGTGTAGAACTGAACCTTCGTCATGTTCTCAGGTGTTAAATCAAAATCCTGTTTTACCTGGTCTGTGTAAGGAATTTTTTGAGCACAGCTTGCAAGAAGAAGAGTCAAAACAGCAAAAGCAAAAAATCGTTTCATGGTTAAAAAATTTGTCGTTCTTGAGACACCAAAAATAGCGCCATTTTTTAATTTCTAAGCAAATATAATCTTTTTAATCCTCTGCATTTCGATGAAGCGGAAACAAAACGGGTCTGCTCGGTGTAGCATCATTTACAAAAGGTGCTGTCTGCAGGTTCAACATGTATTCTCCATCCAAAACATCATCCGGAATAAAGATCATTTCCGTAATGGTCCGGTCGAAGCGCTGCTCATTCGGAACTCCCCAAAATCCGTGATGAAAAGCCAGCTCACCATTGTCCTTTTCCCGATCAACAGAAGGTGTGTCAACCAATAAATGAATGACTCCCAATTCGTTTAAAAGCGGTAAAATATTTACATCGCAATACGCCGGATTGGTGTCTGAATAATTCAGATGCATCTTTCCTTCTTCATTCGGAAGTGTGCGGATAAGCAGGGCTTCACTTTTTAATCCTTCCAGCTGAGAAGATATGCTTGCCGCCGTGATAACACGATCAACAGATCCGTCAGCCTGTAAACGGATTTCAGGCATAACGGTTATGACCAGCGCAGGATACAACAACTTGTCAATTATTCCATTTACGGAATGCACTTCAGAAGTAATGTGTCCCAAACATTCTGTGTGGGTTCCGTGTCCGTGCGGGTTGAATCGGATGTTGCGGAAATTCACGCTTCCTCCTTCAGCAACTGATCCGACCCAGCCATTCTCACGAACAGGTTCGATTACCGGTGGTGAAACATACCAGGCACGTACATTTTGTTCCGATCCTTCCAATGGAATAGAACAATCTATCCCTTCATTCGTTAAAATATAGCTTCCGTCTCCGAGAAATAACTGCATAAATCTATTTAGGTAATTTGGCCATGACCTTTTTGTACTCCGAAGTAAAATCATTTACTCCCTGGCAGGCCATTTCAACTCTGTAATTTCTAAAATTTTCGATCCGGTTTTCCGGATTCGGGTGTGTACTCAAAAATTCCGGCGTGCGGGATCCTCCGGCAGCATTGATCTTTTCAAAGAAACCTGCACCGCCATCAGCCGCATAAACGGTAGGACAAAGGTAGGTTACCGAACCTTTATCCGCCTCCGACTCATGATTACGGGAGAATTTCAAACCAACCAACCCGGCTGTGATCTGCGACAATTGCTGGCGGTTTCCTGCTACAATCGCAAGCAATACTTCCACACCGTACATTTGTGTCATCTGGCGTGTTGAATGGCGGAAATCAGCATGAGCAATCTCATGTCCCAGTACTCCGGCCAATTGAGATTCGTTATCCAGGTATTTCAAAATACCGGTATACACGTAAATGTATCCTCCCGGAGTACAAAATGCGTTCAATGTACTGTCGTCTTTGATAATGCGCAGTCTCCACGCAAAATCATTTTTATGCTGCACCTGTCCCGAATTCAAAATCGTGTTGCGGATTTTGTACAAGTACTGGTAAACCTCTTTGTTTGACGCTGAATCCAATATAGGATATTCCTTCGGGTTTCCATCAATCTCAGCGGCTACCTGCGCTCCCAATTGACGATCCTGGTCCACCGGGAAAAGATTAAACCCCGATCCTAATTTTTTAGATCCGTTACAGTTCATCAAAGAACCTGCTCCGGCTACTAACAATAAAGAAAAAACAATTACTCTTTTCATACTACCGACATTTATACAAAAATAGACTAATTCCCAAAACTTCTGTTGCAAAGCGTTTATTTATAAACACAGCATATCCCGATTTTCAGACATCTTGTTTAACTTTACATGGTGGAGGACAAAAAATTGGACATCGGCTTAAAATTGAAAACGCTTCCTGATAAACCAGGAGTGTACCAATATTTCGATAAGAACGGGACCATTCTATACGTTGGAAAAGCAAAGAACCTGAAAAAAAGGGTTTCTTCCTACTTCAAAAAGAACCACGAGCACGCAAAAACTTACATTCTTGTCAAGAAAATTGCCGATATCCAATACATTGTAGTGGATTCGGAAATGGATGCGTTGCTGCTCGAAAATAACCTCATCAAAAAATACCTTCCGAAATACAACATTCAGTTAAAGGACGATAAAACTTATCCCTGGATCTGCGTCAAAAAAGAGCCGTTTCCAAGGGTTTTTTCTACGCGTGTTCTGGTCAAAGACGGTTCCCGTTACTATGG
>DJFP01000037.1:3763-6770 GCA_002432565.1 Flavobacteriales bacterium UBA5869 | reverse complement strand
GCCAATAAAATTGAAAGAAGCGCTTACAAGGTTTGTTTGGAATACCACATTGGAAAATGCAAAGGTCCCTGTGAAGGAAAACAAAAAGCATCCGAATACAACGAAATGATTGAACAGATCGAAGGAATCCTGAAGGGGAATATTTCGAGCGTCATCCAAAATTTAAAACAATTGATGAACCAGGCTTCTGTCGATTTCCGGTTTGAGGAAGCCCACGATATCAAAACCCGCATTGAGATCCTGGAAAAATACAAGGCAAAATCAACAGTGGTTTCTCCGACCATTCACCAGGTGGATGTAGTTTCCATGGTAGAAGACAATGACATCGTTTTTGTGAATTACCTGGTGATCAATCATGGGGCCATCATTCATGGAATTACGGTCGAAGTAAAACGGAAATTAGACGAGACCCAGGCCGATATCATCACTTTCGTATTGCCAGAACTGCGTGAGCGTTTCCAAAGCCAGGCAAAAGAAATCCTGGTTGAAACAGATGTAGACTGGGAAATGGAAGGTGTTCGATTCTTTGCTCCGCAGCGTGGAGATAAAAAAGCCTTGATTGATCTGTCTCTCAGAAATGCCAAATCCTACCGCATGGAAAAGATCAAACAGGAGAAGATCAAAGATCCGGAAAAACACACCAACCGCATTTTGGAAACCATGAAAACAGATCTGCGTTTGAAGGAACTTCCGGTACACATTGAATGTTTCGATAACTCGAACATCCAGGGAACAAATCCGGTCTCGGCCTGTGTGGTTTTTAAAGATGCAAAACCCAGCAAAAAGGATTACCGCCATTTTAACGTACAAACAGTGGAGGGTCCGGATGATTTTGCGACTATGCGCGAAGCGGTTTATCGCCGTTACAGAAGACTCCTTGAGGAAGAACAGCCTTTGCCGCAATTGATCATTATCGACGGTGGAAAAGGACAATTGGGTGCTGCACTGGAGTCCCTGGAAAAACTAAACCTGCGCGGAAAAATTGCCATTATCGGGATTGCCAAGCGATTGGAAGAATTGTTCTACCCGGGAGACAGTCTGCCGCTTTACCTGGACAAACGCTCGGAGACTTTGAAAGTGATTCAGCATTTAAGAAACGAGGCCCACCGGTTTGGAATTACCCATCACCGCAACCGCAGAAGCAAAAGCGCGTTGAACAACGAACTGGAAACTATTCCGGGAATCGGCGAAAAAACGGTGCAGGATCTGATTAAAACCTTCAAATCCGTAAAGCGTGTAAAAGAACAAAGTGAGGAGAGTTTGGCCTCTATTGTAGGAAAAGCAAAAGCCAAGGTGATCAAGCAGTTTTTCGCGTCAACTTAATAGCTAATTCCGTATCCTCCTCCAAGAAAAAGCAACATACCTGCCAATGCAAGTCCACCAAATACAATGGCCAATATTGCAAAAGGATAACTCAATCTTTTAAAGCGGTATTTTTCCGGGTGTTTACGCAAACCACGGATCACAATGATGGCAAAGATCATCGCTATAAAGAAACCTATTCCAACTCCAATCAAGGCTTCCGCGTAAAAGGTAACGAAGAACATACAAGCAATTGCAATACTCCACATCGCCCAAATTCCCCACATCAAGGGATGCATTCTTGATTTCGGCTCTTTCTCCGGCTCGTTTTCACGCTTTAGCTCTTTGATTTTGATTTCCCGGTCTTCTCTGATCTCCATTCCGGACCAAACCTGCGGTTGTTTTACCGGCTTAATTTCTGGCTCCTCTGTCGATTCATTGACGGACACATCGCTGAGTTGATAATGATTGGCAACTTCATCTTCCCCGATGGAATCAGGTTCATCTATGCTTTTCAGTACCACATCATTTTCAGAAGCTTGTGCCACTGCTGAAGCTGTTGGTGACACACGGTCTATTTTCGAATTTTCTTCCGGATCAGTCCCTGCTTTTATTTTCCGGTTCCATTCCACATGGTATCCATTTCCAAAATGGCGTTTTGTAATGGTGCAGGAGCAAACAAGCGTTCCACAAACGAGAAAAAATAAGAGCTGTTTCATCGTGTAAGTTTCTGATTCAAAGAAACAAACTACTTATTAAAAACACGTTGCGATTTTCCGTACTCAATGATTCCTATCCGTACAACTCACAGTTTATAGCTCAGCTGAATCAAAAACGATCTCGGCGCCTGGATATCTCCCGGCCTGGTCATATACTCCGCATTCGCGATGTTATTCACTATAAAGGCGATCTTGTATTTTTCCTTATAACAATAACCTATCCGCGCATCAAACACGATTGTTGGCCCATTGTTTTCTTTCCGGTAATCTTTCAGCCCCGGGAGAATCTCCTGTCCCAAAAATCCGTTTTCAAAAATCGCATCCACGTTTTTCATGTAGCTGTTAAAACGCATCGATCCTCCGATACTGATTCCTTTCCACTCCAGTTGAAGATCTGCCTTTGCCAGGTGATTGAACCGGTATTTCAGCATGTTGGAGGAAGTATCTGAAAAAGTAGACCGGTAAGCAGAATCCTGGTTTTTCGAGATCGGGTTCATGTAGGTGTATCCCAATAAAGCCAAAACCCGGATCGGTCCGATGGCTCCTTCCCCTGAAACTGAAATTTCAGCTCCGGCTATGTCGGCAGATTCTGCATTTTGCGCACGGAAACCAAACCACTTTTTGAAGTATCCGGGAGCATTCGGGTTTAAACTGGTAGGAATGGAGTCCGGTTTGTAAAACCCAAAGGTAAATTCCATCATGTTGTCATAGTGATTGATGAATCCGGCCACATCGACAAATCCTTTCCAGTTTCCGATCTTCACGCCTTGTTTTACTCCGAATTCTGCCGCCCATCCGGTTTCCGGTTTTAAATCCGGGTTGGCAAAAATGAGCAGGCCTCCGACAGAAGTAGTGGTGTACCTTTCCGCAACACTCGGATAACGAACTCCCTGCCCGAATGAAGCACGCAGATGGGTATGCTTTAGAACGGCATAATGAATTCCCGCACGGATAATCGGTCTGATCGGTATTTTCTTCGTGGAATC
>DJFP01000037.1:0-3742 GCA_002432565.1 Flavobacteriales bacterium UBA5869 | reverse complement strand
ATTCCGGCAACGATGTTCACTTTTTTCCAGTTCTTTTCTCCCTGCAGGTAAAGTGCCCCGTTCAGTGAATTGTGGTCTCCGAATAAATACGATCTGACTTCATTGGCGATGGCGGTCACTCCGGTAGTCAAAACCCAGGAGTTGTTATTCCAGCCGCGTTGGAACTGGTAGTCGCCATACCAGACTTCTGATTTGGAGCTTTGTGAAAGATTGGTGTAATTCTTATTATCTATGAAATAGAGCCTTCCCCGCAATTGGTGCTTGTTACCAAATTTATCCACATATTTCACACTCGGATCTACTGACAAACGAATTCCACGGTTGTAAGTTAAGCTCGAACCGGCCACACTGGTGTCTGCTCCGCCGAAAGGCTGGTAAGCCAAAGAATCGCTTTGCCAGATGATAAAATTCCCGGCTTTTTGCAGCTGNNTTCCATCCGAGTGAAGCTTTGAAATTTTTAATTTTCTTTGGGCGGTAGCTGATGGTTCCGTTGAAACGTCCGCGGTCTTCCGTTTCCCCCTGGCGGTAACCGTCGTTGGTAAATCCGTATGCTCCAAGTGTCAATCCAAAACGCCCGAACTGCTTGGAAAAAGTAACGTCGCCCTGGTAGAACATGGGATTTTTATTCCACCATTTCAAACTTGCGCGTTTCGGATTATCATAAATTCCTCCCTGCACCTGGACATTCAAACTGGCTTTTTCCGTTGGTTCGCGCTCAATCAATGAAATCATCCCGTTCAGTGCTCCCGAGCCATATAGTACGGAAGATGCTCCTTTGATCACTTCAATCTGTTGTGCATTCTCAATCGGAATAGAATTCCATTTTGCATCTCCCACATCAGCGGAAAGCAGCGGGATTTCATTCCAAAGCACCAAAACCCGGCTTCCTGCACCGTAAGTAAATCCGCTTCCACCGCGAATACTTACCTGTCCGTCCATGGTATAAGCTCCCGGAACCTGGTCGACCGCTTGTTCCAGATCTGTTATTCCTTTATTGGCAATCAATTCGGGTTTTATAATGTCTAAAGAAATGGTCAATTCCTGCACCGATTGTTTTCTGCGGGAAGCAGCCACAACCACGGGTCCGATATCCTGAACAGGTGCCATTGGTTTTAAGCGGATCGCTTCAATCCGGTTAGAAGTGATGATTATCGTATCCGGGTAATAATCCGTAGCCGAAATAATACAAGTAGCAGGAAACGCTTCGATCCTGAATAAGAATTCCCCGTTCTCATTGGTCAAAGTGCTGACTCCGCCTACGATTGACAGCTGCGCAAAAGGAATCGGTTCCTTGGTTTCTTCGTCGAAAACAGTCCCGACAATCTCCTGAGAAAAAAGTGTGATAGGGGCTAAAAAAAGTAGGAGCAGCACTTGTTTCATACGGGTGTTTTTTCTTATATTCAATAGACCAAAGTACCAAAAAATTGAATTTTACAACTATTCATCATCAAATTGCACTTACCTTTTTAAGTGGTATCGGAAGTCGAAGAGCACGAGTAATCGTTTCCCATTTCAATGACCTGGAAGCATTCTTTACGGAAAAGCGGTTGAACCTGGCCAAAATTCCGGGCATTCCCGCAGATTTTGTTTCCATGAAACTGAGGCTGAATGCATTGACGGAAGCAGATAAGATCATCCGGGAACTGGATCGGATTGGCGGGGAAACTGTTTTTTTCACCGAGAAAAACTATCCGCGAAGATTGAAACAATGTGCCGACGCACC
Source organism: Flavobacteriales bacterium UBA5869 (assembly GCA_002432565.1). Lineage (GTDB taxonomy): Bacteria > Bacteroidota > Bacteroidia > Flavobacteriales_D > Crocinitomicaceae > Fluviicola. The sequence goes on along the minus strand of DJFP01000037.1, from coordinate 2,019 downwards.
TTTACTGCTTTACACCAAGGGAAATATTGACTGGAATCCGGACAAACTCGTTTCCATCGTGGGCACACGCCACGCAACCGATTACGGAAAAGCATTGACTCAGGAACTCATCGAAGGGCTGGCAGCTCAAAACGTAACAATCGTCAGCGGAATGGCTTACGGAATTGATATCCACGCTCATCTGGAAGCCCTCAAGCGAAATCTCCCGACCTGGGGAGTTTTGGGGCACGGCCTTGCAAAAATGTATCCCAGCGAACACCGCAAGATCGCGGAACGCATGTTAGAAACAGGTGGAATTATCAGCGAATTTATCCCTTCCCAAAAACCAGAGCCTCCGCATTTTCCCATGCGAAACAGAATTGTTGCGGGCCTGACCGATGCCACTATTGTGGTTGAAAGCGGTGAAAAGGGCGGATCGTTAATCACGGCATCGTTGGCTTCAGATTATAACCGCGATGTTTTTGCTTATCCCGGAGATATTTCAAGACCTTTCTCCAAAGGCTGTCTAAGCCTGATCCATAAAAACCAGGCAACATTGATCCGGAATTCCGAGGATTTGATCAGGAGCATGAACTGGGAGCCGAAAGAACAACTTCCCGGTCAGCAACGCGCACTATTTGTGGACCTGAACGGAAGGGAAGAAAAAATCATGGCTGTGCTGAAAACCAAACCGGAACTGACTTTAGACACCATCGGTTATTTGTCCTCTCTTCCCGTTAGCGAAGTTTCCAGCGACTTGTTAAGTTTGGAATTCAAGGGCTTAGTCCGCTCGCTTCCCGGAAGGCGCTTTCAACTAATACATTAAATAACAAGTCTGTTTGCAGGTAAATTTCTATTTTAGGGGCCATTAAACTAGAAAAATGAAAAAACATCTTTTATTTGGAGTCCTGGCTCTGAGTACCCAAATTACCTTTGGACAAACAGTAACAAACGCCGCAGATAGTAAGTATCAATTCACCAAAGTTGCTCAGTTGGACGCAAATCCGGTTGAGAACCAGGGAATGACAGGAACATGCTGGAGCTTTTCATCTTTGTCTTTCTTTGAAAGCGAATTGATCCGTTTAGGCCACAAAAATCCTGCTGAATTGTCTGAAATGTACATCGTTCGCAAAGCTTACGAATCAAAAGCAGACCGTTTTATCCGTATGGACGGAAAAATTAACTTTAGCGAAGGTGGTGCATTCCACGATATTCCATATGTGATCAAGCGTTACGGAATTGTTCCGAAAAGTGTTTACACGGGATTGATGAACGGAAAAACGTCTTATAACCATGAAGAATTGTTTTCCGTTTTGAACAGCTTCATGCAGACAGTTCTTGCTGAAGTTCAGAAAGGTCACGGAATCGGGAAAGAGTGGAAAAAAGCATTTTCTTCTCTTTTAGATGCTTATTTAGGTCCGGATGTAACAGAATTCACCTTCGAAGGAAAAAAATACACACCAATGACTTACGCCAGTTCTTTGGGATTGAAAATGGACGATTATGTTTCCATTACTTCTTTCAGCAACGATCCGTTCTACGAGCCGTGTGAAATTGCTATTCCTGACAACTGGGCTTGGGGTGACAGCTACAATGTTCCTTTGGAAGATATGGTAACCGTTGCAGAAACTGCATTGAAAAATGGCTACACTTTGGCTTGGGGAGCTGACGTTTCCGAGAAAGGNNTTCAACTTCCGCCAGGGTATTGCAATCGTACCGGAAGACGAATCTACGATCCAAACCCGTGGAAAAGACAACAAGTCGTTCAACGATGCCGGAGCTGCAAAATCATCCAATGCATTTTTAGAGCCGGTAAAAGAAAAAGTGATTACACAGGAGCTGCGCCAGGATGGATACGACGGAAAAGTAACGACAGATGACCACGGAATGCACATTGTCGGTTTATTCAAGGATCAAAACGGAACGCGTTACTTCCTGGTGAAAAATTCCTGGGGGACGGATAATTTACCTCAAGGTTATCTGTATGTTTCCGAGAATTATTTCCGTTTGAAAACGATTAACATTTACTTAAACAAAAAC
>DJFP01000219.1 GCA_002432565.1 Flavobacteriales bacterium UBA5869 | reverse complement strand
GATGTTTTTGGAAATAATCTCATCGTCTCCGTGATTGATTACCTGCAGCACCCGGTCGAAGTTTTTTGCCGGTACACGTACTGTGAGTGAATAACGAAACTCGTAATCCGATTTGCTGAATTGCTCGTTGTCGTAATACCCGTCGAGTGATTTGAGTGCCACATCCAGGTTTGACTTGCTCTTTTCGATGTGTTTGGATTCGATAGTGAGGTTTCCGGTTTTGATCAATTTCTTTTTGGATTGAGTAGGGTGGTCTTTTTCTTCTTTATACGCAGCAGAAGATCTCAGTCCGGCACTTTGCTGCTCTGAATCCTTGCCTGAATAGGAGCTTTCCAGGTTAACCGGACTTTTGGATTCCCCGTTTTGGGAACAGGAAAAAACAAGCACCGGGATACTGAACAGTCCGATGAAGAGATAGGGATTGATGGTTCTTTTCATGCTTTAGGTTTTTAAGTAAACTATTTGAAGTACAAACGTTTACCAATAAGGTTCAGGTTGGGAGAATGCAATTTTTTTTGCTGCTATAGTGGACTTACTACTTTAAATTTCCTACAAGCAGTATTGATTTAGTTGCTTAAACTAATAATTGTGTCTTTCATCTTAGTAGTGTTCAATATGTCGATTGGTGAAAAATAGATGCTTTTTTTTCCTTCAAAAATCAGAATACTTCCATTGGCATTTAATAGGCCGTGCTGATCTAATTCCTTTCTATCCAAAGAAATAGTTTTGGATTTTTTAATGACAGAAGAAATTTTGATGTCCTTTGGAATAACCGTAATTGATTTAAAATTAGGATAAATTGAGTTAACAAAACTAGTTACTTCTGCTTCGCAGGATCCACATTCCGAAGGATTTAAAACTACAACTAATGTTTTTTCGAGTCCTTCCTTCATTAAATGGTCTAAATGGTTCTCACTAAACTTTAAAACCAAGTCAGGAACATTTTTAGTTTCATTATTATTACATGAAGTCAAAAAAAGAATGGATATTAAAGGTAATAGTTTCATCGAGGTGAGTGAGTTATTTTAAGAAAGGCAAATTTGCTGTTTTTGCTTGTTTGAATGTTTAAGTCCGGGAGACAAACTTCTATTCCTGATTTTATAGGTCGGAGCTGAAATGCCTGGGCTGCTTTCAGAGGTAAAATTACTTCATCAACTAATGAGAAGTTCTGATCAAGAATCATTAGAACGCAAGGTTTATCATAGCTTGTATTCAATAGACCGTTTGAGTTATACTTATCAATGGCAGGATGGAAAATACGGTAATAGTATTTGGTGTATGGGTTGTAATAAATGGCTTCGTATAACGGCGACTCGAGGAAATGCTGCAATTTTAATGTTTTTGCATTTTCCCTGCTTTTTGGAAGTACGAATTCTTTAATCGGGGTTGTATCATATCTACTTTTAACAGTTATCGTTTTTGTCTTGTTTTGCAGCGTGTTGATTATTTTTATTTGAGCATTAGCTCCTTCGCTTACAATGATAGAGTCTCCTATATACAAATCATAAATTTCACTGCAGAGTCCATACCAGTTTCTTTCAACTGAAAGGGGCTTTTTTCCGAAAAAACGTTTTTCTCCGGTAACTAAATTGTATCGGCAAAAAATGGGAAAATCTGAACTTTCTTTTGAATAAACTCCTTTATCAGTGTCAAAACTTTTCATGACTCTGAAATAAAATATGCTGTCGGGAATATTGTATAGCATTCCTGATCCGGGTTTATACTGTTCAATATCTAATCCCAATTTCCATAGTAAAGAATCCGATTTTAAATTCGTGAGCACTTTACCCTGAATTCCTGCGGCGTTCAATTTCAGTGCATTTGGGATCTTGCTTTCATCCGATTGATCATATGTTAGTAGTTCTCCATCACGCTTTAATACGTAATAGCCGGTTTTGGTTTGTTTGGTGAAAACTTTGAGGCATCCGCTTTCCAGATTTAAAATGGAGTAATCATCGTTTAAAGGATCTAAGCAAACGATTTGATTGTTTCCGCAATAATTATATGTTAGAATTAGAGATGTATCAGAAACATGAAGGTCAGTTCCTCCGGTAATTTGCTTTGTCAGGTCAACAGAGTAATCATGATAGATTGTGTCAAAAATAAAGCTCAATTTGCCTTCATAAGATGCTACATTCTTATTACTCGCACAACCTTGAATGATTATAGTGCTAATTATACTGAGATAGAATAAAACTTTCATGCAACGAGTAAGCTTTTCATGTTCGGTTTTTCCTTAAAAAGGTTAAAATAGGTGCAAAAATCTGAAATAGTTGATTTTATCCTCCATGTTTCATTTTTACTTTACAAGTGATGCTTGTAATTTTGGTTACATAAAAGGAGATGGCGGCTATTTTACAACATGGAGGGAATGCAGCCACTCAAATGAATGTAGTAACAGACAAATCAAAGAATGAGATTTATGAAAGGCTCATTTCCGAATTGAAGGACGAAATTATTTTTCTGAGGGGATGAACAAAAACGAAAAATTAGTCCACGCTAATTAACCTATACTGGAAACCTGCTGTCCGATCTTGCGGAGCATACTAATGGTTTTATCCAGGTTTTGGATGTCTACATCATTTAGAAAACCTGCATAGAATTCTTCGAACATGGCGTCGTAGGTGGAGCACAGCTTTTTGCCTTTCTCCGTTAAAGAAATGATGTTGTTTCTTCTGTCTTTGGGATCTTCTTTTCGAAGCAGCAAGCCTTTCAGGGAAAGTTTATGAATGATGGGAGTGAGGTTGGCTTTATTCTTTCGGACGCGGTCTGCAATTTCTTTCTGATTGATTTTATTTCCCCGCGATAATACCATTAATACTTCCAGCATTTCAACGGTAATTCCCAGGTCGTTGTTTTTCAAACGTTTCTTAAAATAGGTCTGGATAATAAAGCGCATGTCCTTGATCGAATCGATTAGTTCAATCAATTTTGCCATGTTAGTATTTTCTATTTCAATCATACTTTTTTGATTTCAGGTTTTCAGCTAAATTCAAAGTTACGACCAAAACAGTTATTCAAAGTAACTAATACCGTGGGATTTATGTAAAGTGTATGACTTGTTTAGCGAACGGTTCCAAAAGGTTGGAGAAAACCCCTTTGAAATCCGGTTACACCTGTAAACGAAGCTATTCCCCGTAATTCATGTACATGTCTTCTTCTCCGTAATAACCTTCCGGGGCATCCCCGTTGTTCATGTTAATTCCGTAATATTTTCGCTTCAGTTCTTTCCCGATCTGGTAGGTGATGACGCTCACATCCAGTAGTTTTTCCTGGTAGCTCAGAATAGCATCCAGGTTTTCAAGGTTCGGGTTCAGACAGATTTCGCTCATGTTCTTTACACTTCCCAAATCCCCTTTAAGCCATCTTCCGTTGCGTTTACCCATGACGTATTCACCAACCTGGTTCAAGTTCCCGTTAACATCGTATAGTTTCCAGATTCCGGTCGGCAATCCGTCTTTCACCCAGCCTTCGTTTTGAATGGAGCCATTGTCGTAATAGTTTTTAACGTAGCCGTTCTTCCGGTGCTGGGTACTGTCTTTTTCCCAGAAGCAATACAGCATACGTTCTTCATTATGATCTGTATGGGAACAATCGTACTTTTCGAATTTTTCAATGATCCAGTTTTTGCTCAAAGGATTATCGTGTTCATCCAGGTAGTAAAGAATTCCTTTCGATTTGAATTTGATGCTGTCGTTTACGGTAATAATACTGTCAAAGTATTCCACTTCCATCAATTTTTTTCCGAAGTAATTGAAATACTTCCAGCAGCCTGTTTTTACGCCTTTTGAAATCATACCGGTCCGCGCTACAGTGTCATTCGGATAGTATTTGGTAATGTGGTAGTCAATTCCAGATTTATTGACCAAACTAGGTCTTCCGTAGTAAGGTTCGTATAACCCGTAATCCGAATATCCCGCCTGGTAAATCAGCTGATCGATACTGGAACTGTTGGTGATATCCGCGAAATTGAACGGAATGGAATCTCTCCAGTCAAATTCGTAACGCACACTCAATTCATTCTCTTCCCAGATTTTTTCCTCAACCGGCTGGTTGTATTGGAATTTGACGTACTGGTATTTGAAACCAAGGGTATCGTAAGCTTCGTAATCATCGATGGGCTGACCGCTCAGGAAAAAACCTTTTTTAGCCAGTTTGCCATTTGAATGGTAGGCAACAGATTCACCTTGCAGTGCTCCGTTCTTGAATCCCAGGTCAAAGATCAGTACGGAATCTTTTTCCGGGTTGGTAAAATAAGTTTTTACATTCCCGTCGAGATAACCGTTTCTATAATAAGATTGACTGAAGAACAGTTTGTTTCTTTTGAATTCCAGTCCTTCTTTGGCGCCGTCCACAAAATTTGAATAGGTCAGCGTGTCGCCTTTCCAGTTCATAGTGGTATATGGACCTTGTAAATTCCCGTTTCTATAAGTGCTTTTCGATTCCAGGTAATAGGTCTTTTTCAGTGGGTATTCCTCGTATTTTTCAATGGGATCCTCGTAACCGTAGTATTCCTCTTCCAGTTCTTTTTGAGGTTTTGGTTTCGGGAATGCTACTCCATAATCGAAATTGTCGCCGTGCGGTTCGCCGTTTTTGTAGCCGATGGTAGATTTTACTTTTCCGGCTTGGTCTTTGTAAATCCAGACACCTTCTGCTTTTCCGTTCAGGTATTTTCCTGCTGCCTGGGTAAGGCCGGATGATTGTTCGGAGGTGATGCTTCTGCTGTACAGTTCTTCTTCGGAGCGGGACTGTCCGTCAAGTTTATAGGCAGGCCGTTCATAAAGTGCAGAGAAAACTCCGTAAAGTTCCGGGAAAAAACCTGAGATTACGTGTGAAAGCTGTCCGGAACCGCCAAACTCAGAAACATACCCCAAAAGCAGGTCATTTCTCTTTTTGGATTTCAAATACGATTTTACGGCTGATTGATAAAGTTTCAGGTCCGTTTTCATAGTTGGAAGGGATAGCTGGATCGATTTGTCAGTGGCTTTTACACTAAAACCGCCCGTTTTGTCCGTCAATTTGAATGTTCCGGTGAATGGTTTGCCATTCACCAATAACTCGTTGTCTTTCTC
>DJFP01000247.1:8665-9153 GCA_002432565.1 Flavobacteriales bacterium UBA5869 | reverse complement strand
ATGCCTTACATTAGTGCTTCGATCATTATGCAGTTATTGGGAATGGCAGTTCCTGCTGTTCAGAAAATGCAGAATGAAGGTGAATCAGGTAGAAAACAAATCAATACGTATACACGTGTATTGACAATTATAATTTGTGCTGTTCAGGCACCAAGTTATATTTCGTTATATGCGTCTAGTATCCAGGGTGCACTGCCTGCTGAGCTATCCATGTTATGGTGGACGACAGCGGTGTCTTGTATGGTTGCCGGTTCAATGTTTGCTGTATGGTTAGGTGAACGCATTACAGATAAAGGAATTGGGAATGGTATTTCATTATTGATTACCGTAGGGATTTTGTCTCGTCTCCCGTCATCTTTCTTGTCTGAAATGGCTGCTAACAAAGATTTCCCACTTAAGATTGTTTTGGAGATCATCGTATTCATGCTTATCGTACTTGGAACGATCCTGATTGTTCAAGGTGTGCGTAAAGTTCCGTTAAACACTGC
>DJFP01000247.1:0-8595 GCA_002432565.1 Flavobacteriales bacterium UBA5869 | reverse complement strand
GGTGGTATTATTCAGTATGCATTAGGAGATACACATGGTGTGCCTTACAATGCATTGTTAGCGCTTTTGATTATCGTATTTACGTACTTCTACACTGCTATTATGATCAACCCACGTAAAATGGCGGATGATTTGAAGCGCAGTGGAGGATTTATCCCTGGGGTTCGTCCCGGAGATGAAACTGCTGAGTATATCGACTCGTTGGTATCACGCATTACTTTGCCGGGATCTGTTTTCCTTGCATTGATTGCGATCTTGCCATCTATAGCGTATGCTTGTAATATTACTTCTGGTTTTGAGTATTTCTTCGGAGGAACTTCGTTGTTAATCATGGTAGGAGTAGTTTTAGATACCCTTCAGCAAATTGAGTCTTATTTGTTGAACCGCCACATGGATGGTTTGATGGAAGGATCTCGTGTGAGAGGAAGAAGAAGTATAAACGAAATGTCATCAGGTTTCTAGATTATGGCTAAACAGGCATCTATAGAACAAGACGGAACGATTATCGAAGCATTGTCNNAATGCAATGTTTCGTGTCGAGTTGGAGAATGGACACGTGATTACGGCGCACATTTCAGGAAAGATGAGAATGTTCTACATTAAGATTCTTCCGGGTGACCGTGTGAAAGTGGAGATGTCTCCGTATGATTTAACTAAAGGACGTATTTCTTTCCGCTACAAATAATTGTAAGAAAGAATTCCGATAAAAAAGCAAAAGATGAAAGTAAGAGCTTCAGTAAAAAAACGTTCTGCAGATTGCAAGATCGTTAAAAGAAAAGGAAGAGTTTACGTGATTAACAAGAAGAATCCTAAACTAAAACAAAGACAAGGGTAATTATGGCACGTATTGCAGGTATTGATCTACCAAAAAACAAGAGAGGTGTAATCGGTTTGACGTACATCTTTGGAATTGGTCGTAGCACGGCTAAGAAAGTGTTGACATCAAACGGAATTGATGAGAATATCAAAGTACAAGATTGGAATGACGATCAGATCGCTTTGATTCGTAACTCAATTTCTGAGATTAAGACAGAAGGACAGTTGCGTTCTGAAATCCAATTAAACATCAAACGTTTGATGGATATCGGATGTACACGTGGAATTCGTCACCGTGCAGGTCTTCCATTGAGAGGTCAGCGTACGAAAAACAATTCTCGTACTAGAAAAGGTAGAAGAAAAACAGTTGCTAACAAGAAGAAAGCGACTAAATAATAGTTAGAAATGGCAAAAGCAAATCAAAAGAAGAAGAAAAACGTCAAAGTAGACGCAGCGGGTGAAGCGCATATTCAAGCTACCTTCAACAATGTGATTATTTCTTTGACGAACAACGCTGGTCAGGTTATCTCCTGGTCATCCGCTGGAAAAATGGGCTTCAAGGGTTCTAAAAAGAACACTCCGTATGCTGCACAAGTTGCTGCTGAGGATGCATCTAAAGAAGCACATGACTTCGGACTACGTAGAGTGCGTGTATTTGTGAAAGGACCTGGAGCTGGTCGTGAATCAGCTATCCGTGCAATTCACAATCATGGTATCGAAGTGATCGAGATCATCGATGTAACTCCGCTTCCGCACAACGGTTGTCGTCCTCCAAAAAGACGTCGCGTTTAATTTACAGTATTTTTTAATCTAAAGGGGAAATTGATTATCGAAGGAAAAGCCTTAATTCATAATCCCCCTTTTTACATTTTATAGTATGGCAAGATATACAGGCCCAAAATCGAAAATTGCTCGTCGTTTCCGCGACCCGATTTTCGGTCCGGATAAATCTCTGGACAAAAGACAATATGGACCAGGACAACACGGACCAAACAAGCGCCGTGGTGGAAAGCAGTCAGAGTACGCTATCCAGCTTGGTGAAAAACAAAAAGCAAAGTATACTTACGGTATCCTTGAGCGTCAATTCTCGAACTTGTTCAAGAAAGCATCTCGCATGAAAGGTATTACAGGTGAAGTATTGTTGCAATTGTGCGAAGCTCGTTTGGACAACACAGTATACCGTTTAGGAATTGCTCCTTCTCGTCGTGCTGCTCGTCAGTTGGTTACTCACAAACACATTGTAGTAAACGGAGAAGTGGTAAACATTCCTTCTTATACTTTACGTATTGGTGATGTAGTTAGCGTTCGTGAGAAGTCTAAGTCATTGGAAGCAATTACTTCTTCATTGACAGCTTCAACAAACAAGCGTTACGATTGGTTGGATTGGGATAATTCTTCAAAATCAGGTAAGTTTTTGAGTCTTCCTTCCCGCGATATGATTCCTGAGAACATCAAGGAACAANNGACCGCGCAACTGCAAAACAATTAAAAAGAAGAAAAACAAATGGCAATTTTAGATTTTCAAAAGCCTGACAAGGTAATTATGATCCAGTCGGACGAGCGTAAAGGACAATTTGAGTTCCGTCCGCTTGAGCCAGGATACGGTATCACAGTAGGAAACGCATTGCGTCGTATTTTACTTTCTTCATTGGAAGGATACGCTATTTCATCTGTTCGTATCGAAGGTGTTGATCACGAGTTCGCGACATTGAAAGGTGTAGTTGAAGACGTTACTGAGATCGTATTGAACTTGAAACAGGTTCGCTTCAAACAACAAATCGAAGGAACGGATAACGAAACAGTTGTTGTTTCTATCTCCGGACAAGATAAATTAACTGCAGGCGATTTAGGTAAATTCACATCCGGATTCCAGGTGTTAAATCCTGATCTGGTGATCTGTAACATGGAAAGCTCCGTTAAGTTGGAGATGGAATTGACGATCATTAAAGGACGTGGATATCTTCCGGCTGAGGAAAACAAAACTGGTAACGCACCTTTCGGGACGATCTTTATCGACTCGATCTTTACTCCGGTTGTGAACGTTAAATACACGATCGAAAACTACCGTGTAGAGCAAAAAACGGATTACGAAAAATTGGTTTTGGAATTAACTACAGATGGTTCAATTCATCCGAAAGATGCTTTGAAAGAAGCTGCAAAGATCTTGATCCACCACTTCATGTTGTTCTCAGATGAGCGTATCACTTTGGATAGTGAAGTGAAGTCTGAAACTGAAGAGTTTGATGAGACATCATTGCATATGCGTCAATTGTTGAAAACAAAATTAGTGGATATGGATCTTTCGGTTCGTGCTCTAAACTGTTTGAAAGCAGCAGACGTTGAAACATTAGGAGATCTTGTTTCTTACAACAAGAACGACTTATTGAAGTTCCGTAATTTCGGTAAGAAATCCCTTACTGAGTTGGAAGACTTAGTAGATTCTAAAGGATTGAACTTCGGAATGAACGTTGCTAAATATAAATTAGATAAAGACTAGTATCGCACTTGTGCTCTAAAGCTTTGGCAAAGGAGCAAATTAAAATTAATAATGTCGTAATAGGTGGCCGGGATCACGCGATAACTAAGCCCTGCTAACCGTTACTTACGAAATTTAAAGTTATGAGACACGGAAAAAAACACAACCATCTTGGTAGAAAGACAGCTCACAGACACGCAATGTTGTCTAACATGGCTTGTTCTTTGATCGAGCACAAAAGAATCTCTACAACAATCGCTAAAGCAAAAGCTTTGCGTGTGTACGTAGAACCGATTTTAACAAAATCAAAAGACGATTCAACTCACAACCGTCGTACAACTTTCTCTTACTTGAAGAGCAAAGAAGCAGTTACTGAGTTGTTCCGTACAATTGCTCCGAAAATTGCTGACCGTCCGGGAGGATACACGCGTATCATCCGTACAGGTTACCGTTTAGGGGATAACGCGGAAATGTGTTTGATCGAGTTGGTTGATTTCAACGAAGTATACACTTCAGGAGAGAAGAAAACTACAACACGTCGTTCTCGTCGTGGTGGATCTTCTGCAACTAAAAAAGCTGATGCGGCTCCTGCTGCTGAAGTTGTTGAAGAAGCTGAAGTAGTTGAAGAAGTAAAAGCTGATGAAGCAGCACCAGAGGCTCCTGAAGCAGATGCAACTGAAGAAGAAAAGAAAGAAGAAGAATAAAATCTTTTGATCTGATAAAAATGGACAGTAATTTTGCTGTCCATTTTTTTTGCTTTAATTTTTATATTCTATTATTTAGAAAGTTTATGAAACAAATTTATTTACTCACAATTCTGGTGTTTTCTGTTTTTGCAAACACTTCCTTGAGCCAGGAAACAGGCCAAAAAACACCCTTTAATTCCACTAAGCGCCTTTCACTAACCCGTTCAACAGTGAAATCAACTGCTTGCGGTGTTGACACTATCGCATATCCTTATTTGAAGGAGCTCAGTTTTACAGCGGCAGCTGATTCCTTCTTTGTAGATGCAATGGTGGGAAGCGTCCGGACTGCTGCCCAGGCGTATCACATAGATGATTCGATTCGGATTCATGGTGTTCAGTTCTGGGGTGGGGCATACAGTACTTCGCCGGATCCTCAAACACTGCAGGTACGTGCCTATCTGTACTCAGTGGATGCCTTTAATATGCCTGTTAATAAGCTGGATTCTGCTGATATAACCGTAACAAACACGTATGATTTTTACGAGGCAATTTTCACCACTCCGTATAGTTATGATCAGAATTTTGCTGTAGGGGTAAGATCCATACCAAATGATACCTTGGCTGTAATAACGAATAATGCAGGTAATAGCTGGAGCACTCCTTCATATGGCGAGGGGCTCGCATGGCGTCGTTTCGGATCCGGGGTGTGGAATAGCACGCTTAGTTTTTTCGGTCAGGATGTGGAATATATGGTTTTCCCGATCGTAAGCTATGATATCACAGCAGATTTTACACATGCGGGACCAGCTTGTACGGAGCAGGTATCCGAATTCGAGAATGTATCTTCGTCCAACCTGAGTAATCGAATGTTGAATCTAAATGCTTTTGATGCCTACTGGAATAATGCACCTGATTCCACCTTTACCTGGAATGCCGGCACGACACAAGTTGGTGAAGATGCTGCTTATACTTTTACTGCAGTCGGTACGCAAACCGTAACGCTGACAGCTGATATGCTTGGTTACCACGTAAACTGTTCGGATACCTATTTCGAAGATTTCCAGGTTACCGAAACCCCGGAAGCACAAACAACCCCATCCACTCAGCTTACTGTTTGTGAAGGGGAAATGGTTACGATTTCAGCACTTCCAGCAACAGGAGTAATTTATCAGTGGCTTTTGGACGGCGCAGAAGAAACAGATTCTGTTAATGGAAATTATTCAACAGGAATTGCGGGAAGTTATGCTGTTGTTGTATCGAATGTTTGTGGATCAGATACAAGTAGTGCAGTAAATGTTGTTGTGAACCCCTTACCTCCCGTTCCAATTATTACTGCATCCGGAGTAATTTTGATCGCTTCACCGGCCGGTGGAACTTATCAGTGGTATTTGGATGGACAGGAAATCCAGGGAGAGGCCAATGACTCACTGACTGTTATGCAAAACGGAAATTACTCGGTCATTGTAACGAATGCTTTTGATTGTTCTTCAGAATCCGCCGTATTTGAATTTGACTACTTGAATTTGACTGAAAATTCGCTGGATTTGATTAGTGTTTTTCCTAATCCGTCTAAAGGACTGTTAACTGTTAAAGCCAAAAAAGATGGTTTGCTTGTGGTTACTACTTCAGACGGGAAGTTCGTAGACTCGCAAATGATTACTACAAATTCTGAGTCGTTAGTTGATCTTTCAGAAAAAGGCAATGGAGTATATTATATTCTTTTTTCCGGAGAAGGAAACCAGGCACTTCGTGTGGTTGTAAATAATTAAGAAGAAACCGATAAACAATATTTTGACTAAAGCCGATTATTAAATCGGCTTTAGTCTTTTTTATGCACTATATTTTTGAAGTTGAAATAGAAATCCTAATTTTGCAAAAACATTTTAGTATATGGAAGAACGCAAGCCTGCGCTCCTGGTCCTGGAGGATGGAACAGTTTTTTACGGTAAAGCAACCGGAAAGATAGGTACAACAACTGGGGAAATTGCCTTTAACACGGGAATGACCGGTTATCAAGAAGTTTTCACTGATCCTTCCTATTATGGGCAAATACTAGTCATGACGACTTCCCATATCGGTAATTACGGTGTTAATCCGGAAGAGGTGGAATCTGAAACGGTAAAAATTGCCGGGTTGGTTACCAAAAAGTTTGCAGAAAACTTTTCAAGATCTTCTGCGGTATCAAATCTGAATGATTACTTATTGGATAACGACAAAGTAGGTATCACAGATATCGATACCCGTTCTTTGGTACGGCATATCCGCCATAAAGGTGCAATGAACGCGATTATTTCATCAGAGATTCTGGATGAGAAAGCATTGCAGAAACAAGTGAAGGAGGTTCCGTCCATGGATGGATTGGAATTATCTTCCAAAGTAACTACGAAAACTACTTACGAAGTGGGGGATCCGAACAGTTCTTTGAGAGTTGCGTTGCTTGATTTCGGAGTGAAAAAGAATATTGTACGTTGTTTGGCTGACAGAGGATGTCTGGTGAAAGTGTTCCCTATGAATACTTCTCTGGAAGAATTGAAAGCATTTAAACCGGACGGATACATGTTATCCAATGGACCCGGGGACCCTTCTGCAATGCCGAATGAAATTGCTTTGGTAAAAGAATTGGTTGAAATCGGAAATCCAGTATTCGGAATTTGTTTGGGACATCAGATCNNTTGAAGACTGAAAAAATGTTTAACGGGCACAGAGGGATTAACCATCCGGTTATGAACCTGATTACCGGAAAAGGAGAGATTACTTCTCAAAACCACGGATTCGTAATTGCAAAAGACAGCGTTGCGTCCAATCCACGAATTCAAGTGACTCACAAACACCTGAACGATCAAACGATCGCAGGAATTATGCTGACGGATAAACCTGTGTTTTCGGTGCAATACCACCCGGAGGCATCTGCAGGGCCGCACGATTCCCGTTATTTATTCGATCAGTTTATTGAGAACATGAAGCAAGCAAAAAAATAAATCATAAAAAAGAAGGCATGACTTATATCGCACGCATTGTCGGAAGACAAGTTTTAGATTCAAGAGGTAATCCAACAGTAGAAGTGGATGTTTATACAACAAATGGTGCTGTAGGAAGAGCTGCAGTTCCTTCCGGAGCTTCAACCGGGGTCCATGAAGCGGTTGAATTACGCGATGGCGATAAATCTGTTTACCTTGGAAAAGGAGTTTTGAAAGCGGTTGAAAATGTGAATTCGATTATCGCTGAAGAATTGATCGGAATGGATATTTTCGATCAAAAACTGATTGACCGTGTTTTGTTGGAATTGGACGGTACTCCGAACAAATCCAAATTGGGAGCGAATGCGATTTTGGGAACGTCTTTGGCGGTTGCTAAAGCTGCGGCTCAGGAAGCAGGACTTAGCTTGTTTAAATACGTTGGTGGTGTTGGAGCAACAACAATGCCGGTTCCGATGATGAACATTTTGAACGGTGGTTCACATGCTGATAACCTGATCGATATCCAGGAATTCATGGTGATGCCTTTCGGCGCATCTTCTTTTTCTGAAGGATTGCGTTGGGGAACAGAAATTTTCCACCACTTGAAATCTGTTTTGAAGGACAAGGGGATGTCTACAAATGTAGGTGACGAAGGAGGTTTTGCGCCGAACCTGGGATCCAACGAAGAGGCAATCCAGGTGGTATTGCAAGCGATTGAGAAAGCCGGTTTTAAACCTGGTTTAGATGTTCACATTGCTTTGGATGCGGCTTCGTCCGAGTTTTACAATGCTGAAAAAGGATTGTACTTGTTCGAATCAACCGGAGATTCCATGACTTCTTCTCAGATGGTTGACTTTTGGGCTGATTGGTGCAAGAAATACCCGATCGTTTCTATCGAAGACGGTTTGGCTGAAGATGATTGGGCAGGTTGGAAAGAAGCGACAGAAAAACTTGGAAATAAGGTGCAGTTGGTCGGAGACGATTTGTTTGTTACCAATACGAAACGCTTATCACAAGGTATTGAACAAGGTATTGCCAACTCGATTTTGGTGAAGGTAAACCAGATTGGTTCATTAAGCGAAACAATTGAAGCAGTTCAAATGGCAACAAGAAACAGCTATACTTCAGTAATGTCTCACAGAAGTGGTGAAACGGAAGATAACACGATTGCAGATTTGGCAGTTGCTTTGAATTGCGGACAGATCAAAACGGGATCTGCTTCCAGAAGTGATCGTATGGCTAAATACAATCAGTTGTTGAGAATTGAGGAAGAATTGGGAGAAACTGCCTATTATCCGGGTAAAAACTTTCGATTCTTATAAATAGAAATAAAACCAGAAGGAAGAAGGGAGCTCGCGAGCTCCCTTTTTTAGTATTATAATCTTACTTACTCTGTTTTAGCGGAATTAATAAAAGATTTGTACCTTATGCACTTGAATTCAGACAGGTTGAAAATCAGTTCGTAAAGTGAAATTAGCAATTGATTTTTTTAGAATGAATTAATTTTTAACAAATTGTTTAAAAGTAGTATGTTTTTATGAATGTAAAGCAACCAAATTGTTTTTAAACCGTTTAGAAATCAAAGTACTAATTATGAAGAATTTATTACTAGGTTTAGTTTTCGCAATGGGGACTTTTTGGGTAACTGCCCAATCCACTG
>DJFP01000049.1:4031-34723 GCA_002432565.1 Flavobacteriales bacterium UBA5869 | reverse complement strand
TACCTGGATTTGATAGAACGAAAGAACGGAACATTCTACATACCGACAGTCATAGGTCAGAATAATGGAAAACAGGTAGAATTTAAGCTGACCGCTTCGGATTCCGGTTTCATTTTTGAGAATAAGGCCCACGATTTTCCTAAAAAGATCTGCTACAAAAAAGTATCTGCCGATGCCATTTTTGTAGAAGTTTCTGGCGAAAAAAATAACGGTTTCAGTTTTACGATGAAGAGATCTAAACCTGTTCTTTCTGCTGCAAAAGACGAAAACACAACGGATAATCCTAAATACGATAAAGCGCTTGCTGAAAAACTAAAAGGCGACGATTACGGAATGAAGAACTATATGTTTGTTGCGTTGAAAACGGGCCCGAATACAACGACAGATAAAAAGTATATTGATAGTTGTTTCACCGGGCACATGGGAAATATAGGGCGTTTGGTGGAAGAAGGAAAATTGATTGTTGCAGGTCCTTTCGGTAAGAATTCACTCACATACCGCGGTTTGTTTATTTTCAATGTTACTACTAAAGAAGAAGCGGAGGCCTTGTTGAAAACGGATCCGGCAGTGAATTCAGGGTTACTGGCCTACGATTTAATTCCATGGTACGGTTCGGCTGCAATTTCCGAATACCTGGATGCTTCCGATAAAATATGGCGGAAGAAGTTTTAATAATTCGTATTCTTACGCTAAAAATTTTCGGGATGAAAAAATGGTTTTTCTTTGGAGTTCTTTGTGTTTTGGCAGCCTGCCAGGAAGAAAAAGTACAAACAGATGATGATTTTGACAAGTACAAAGAAGCATTTGTATTGCGCTTGTGGGAAATGAATCCCGGATGGGCAAGCAGTACGGGTTTCCATAAGTATGATTCTGTTTTGGTAGTTCCGGATAAAGCACGGGAAGAAAAAGAGCGTCAATTTGTGCAAAAGGAATTGGAGCAGCTGAGCCAATTCCAATCGGATAAACTTTCGGAGGCAAACCAAATTGATCTGAAGCTAATGCGCAACTATTTGGAAGGAAGCAATTGGGACCGTGAACAACTGAAATCCGGAGAGTGGAATCCGTCCAATTACAACGTGTGTGGAGGTTTTGCAGAAATGCTGGGGAATAATTACGCTCCGCTGGATGAGCGTTTGAAAAACTTTTCCATTCGGTTGAAACATGTTCCGGCTTATTATGAGGCCGCAAAAAAGAATATCAAGAACCCAACAAAGGAACACACGCAATTGGCAATTGAGCAAAACCGCGGAGGATTGTCGGTGTTTACTACCGATTTGCCTGCAGCCTTAGAAAAAAGCAAGTTGACCGCCGGCGAAAAGGCAGAATTACTGAAAAGGAGTGATGCGGCTATAAAGGCGATCAATGGATTTGCCGGCTGGCTGGAAAAAATGCCTAACCCGAGCCCGAGAAGCTTCCGCTTAGGAAGTGAATTGTATGCTAAGAAATTCGAGTTCGATTTACAGTCGGATAAATCGGCAAAAGAAATCTACCAAAGTGCTTTGACCCACAAAAAAGAACTGCATCAAAAAATGGTGAAGATTTCGCGCCAGATTTGGAATAAGCACATGGGGTCGAAGCCAATGCCAAAAGACGAATATGTGTTGGTGAAGCAATTGATCGATCAGCTTTCTTTGCAGCACACCACACCGGAAAATTTTCAAAAGGACATCGAGAAACAAATCCCGCAGCTGGAGAAATTTGTGCGGGACAAGAAATTAATCTACCTGGACCCGAAAAAACCGCTGGTAGTTCGCCGGGAACCGGATTACATGGCGGGAGTTGCCGGAGCTTCTATTTCTGCTCCCGGACCTTATGACAAGAATGGAAACACGTACTACAATGTTGGAAGCATGAATGGCTGGCCGACTGAGCAATCGGAAAGTTACCTGCGCGAATACAACGATTACGTATTGCAAATCCTGAATATTCACGAAGCTGTTCCGGGACATTATACGCAATTGATTTATAGCAATAATTCACCGAGTATCATCAAATCGATTTTTGGGAATGGAGCAATGGTGGAAGGTTGGGCGGTTTACACCGAGTTAATGATGCTGGAGAACGGATATGGTAACAATAGCCCGGAAATGTGGTTGATGTACTACAAATGGAATTTAAGAACGACCTGTAATACCATTTTGGATTATTCTGTTCACAACCTTTATTTCACCAAAGAACAAGCTATGAATTTACTGGTCAATGAAGCTTATCAGCAGCAAGCAGAAGCTGAAGGGAAGTGGAGACGGGCAACTTTAAGCCAGGTGCAGCTTTGCAGCTATTATACCGGTTTCACTGAAATTTGCAGTTTAAGAGAGGAATTGATGAAAAAACAGGGAAAGGCATTTGATCTTAAAAGATTCCACGAAAAATTCCTGAGTTACGGAAGCGCTCCGGTGAGAGATATCCGACAGATGATGCTGGGAAAATGAATTATCAATGGAAAAATGATCAATTATCAAGAAGGTTAACCCCTGTTGTAGCTAATTGAATCCATTGATAATTTTGAAATTCATAATTGATAATTAATCTCCGTATATTTGAATTTTGCAATTCATCTCACATGGAGTTCCTAAGTTTGGAAGAATTTTACCAGTCGATCTGTAATCTCAATGGCTCATCGATAGTTCCGGAAGGAATTGGTAAGGAGTTGGGTCAGTTCAATGTGTTTGACACCAGTGAATTACTTGCGCAGAGCAATGGTAAGAAAGGGAAAATGCCCTACAACCGTCGTTTGTATTACAAAATCAGCCTGATTTCGGGAAAAAGTACGGCGGAATATGCTGATAAAGTCATTGACATTGAAAGATATGCACTCCTTTTTGCTACTCCGAAAGTTCCTTATAATTATACTTCCGAAGACGAGAACCATAACGCGGTTTTTTGTGTTTTCAGTACGGATTTCATTACAAGAGCAAATACCGGTTTTGCATTGGATGAACTACCGATTTTCAGCCCTGGAAGCGTACCTGTTTTTGAATTGTCCGAAAGCGAATACCAGTACATCAGAACCGTTTTTTCAAAAATGAAAGCAGAACAGTCTTCTGATTATGCATTTAAGTACGATCTGATCCGGAATTATGTGATGGAATTGATTCATTTAGGGCAAAAATTGCAGCCGGCTTCAGTTTTATACCCAAAACATACGGCTTCGGAAAGGGTTACGTCTTTATTTGTGGAGCTATTGGAACGACAGTTCCCAATTGAATCGAACCAGCAGCGGATTGGCTTGAGAACTGCCAAGGATTTTGCCGATCGACTTGCGGTTCATGTCAATCACCTCAATAAGGTGTTGAAAGAAAACACCGGAAAAACAACAACCGAAGTAATTGGTCACCGCATTACCCAGGAAGCAAAGATCTTACTGAAACAGACAAACTGGACCGTTTCCGAGATTGGCTATTGTTTGGGATTTGAAGAAGTGGCGCATTTCTCTAATTTCTTCCGGAAACACACGCAGATCACCCCGAATTCCTTCCGGAATTAATGATCAGTGAAGGAATCATCAATTATCAAGAAGGTTTGTAGTTCTTCATGCTAATTGAACCGTTTATAATTGATGATTATTTGTTTTTTGCAACTCTTGGATTGCTTCACGCAAACAAGCCGCCTGATTCGGGCTATACCTTTGCTTCATCAAATTAAAAGACATGAAAACAAACAAATTAGCACTCGTTACAGGAGGAAGCCGTGGACTCGGAAGAAGTATGGCAAACAAATTGGCAGAAAAAGGGATCAATGTTATTATTACTTATCACACAAATAAAACCGAAGCAGACAAGGTTGTTTCAGAAGTTCAGTCAAAAGGAGCAGAAGCAGTCGCTCTGCCGCTGGATGTCAGCACAGCGGAAACGTTCGAATCGTTTGTTGCCGGATTGAAAAATACCATCAAGAGCAAATTCAATGCGGAGAAAATAGACTTTTTGGTAAACAACGCCGGAATTGGTTTGCCAACACCATTGGGAGCAACGGAAGTATCAGTTATTGATTCGTTGACAAATATTCACTTCAAAGCACCGTTTTTACTGACCCAATTAATCGTTCCATTCTTAAATGACGGCGGTGGGATCGTAAATATCTCAAGCGGTCTGGCTCGTTTTACAGCACCCGGATATTCGGTTTACGGATCATTAAAAGCAGCTGTAGAGCAATTGTCCAGGTACCTGGCAAAAGAGTTGGGATCGCGTCAAATTCGTGTAAACTGTGTGGCGCCGGGAGCAATTGAAACGGATTTCGGAGGTGGTGCAGTGCGTGATAATGCCGATTACAACAAAATGGTGGCTGATGCAACGGCACTTGGAAGAGCAGGTTTGCCGGATGATATCGGTGATGTGGTCGCTTTCCTGTGCACGGACGAGTCCCGCTGGATTAACGGACAACGCATCGAAGTTTCGGGGGGAACGAATTTGTAGAGATAATAAAAGACGAAAGACCGAAGACGAAAGACTTTTGTAGTCTCTAGTCTTCAGTCTTTCGTCTTTTATATCAATCCAGCAAATCTTCCTGCTTCTCGGAAAAAGATCCAAGCAATTTTTGCAGTTCTGTTTTTTCGGTCCTTTTTACGACATATGTTTTTGACCATCTGTCGTGCCATCCGCGATCACTTAAACAGGAAAAAGCCTCAAAAGGAACCATGCGAATAACACTGCGAAGCATTCCTTGTCCGAAAGAGACTTCTTCCGCATATTGATCGATGACCGTATAACCACAAATTAATTTTCCGACACTTCCACCGAGATAAGTTTCAAATATCGCATAGTAAAATAAAAAGATGGAAAGCGAAACGAGTTGAGACAAGAGACCAAAAAGAATGATCGTGTCAATGCTATTTGAACGAATGGCAAATAGCTGAAAGATAAGGCCAAACAAGGATTGTATGATGAAAATAATGAAGAAATCAATAAGAGAATATCCGAATCGAACTCCCGGGCTAACAAGCTTCAGTTTCCTTGGGATAAACTTATTATAGGGTATTCTGGTTATGTTACCCAAAAAATCTTTTTCTCTGCGATAGAAGGTTTTTTCAACCTTTAGATCTTCAATGGTTTGCATAAGTTGAAAATATAATCATGAATTTAGAACGTAAAAGAGGAGCCGAAAACTCAACTCCTTTTAATTGGATTATTTATTAATCCAGGATATCTTGTTCTTTGGCCGTGAAAGAACCCAATAATTTTTGCAGTTCTGCTTTTTCAGATCGTTTCACCACGTAAGTCTTGGATAAGGTATCGTGCCAGCCTCTTTCCCCAAAACAGGAAAAGGATTCAAATGGAATATATCTGCAAACAGTTCTTAACAAAGCTTTTGGGAAACTAACTTTGTTTGCGTATTCATCGATAACCGTATAGCCGCAAATCAATTTTCCCAAAGTAGCTCCTCCCAGTCCTTCACTAATAGCATAATAGAGGAAGAAAATCGGGTAACCAATGTAATTAAGCATTTGAATAAGAGTTGAATCGGGCCTCAAGGCTTCTACATTTCCAGTAGCTACCACGATAATCCCGACAAGCATCCCGACGATAAATGTAATGATGTAAAAGAATACCACATCAATCAGAAAATATCCGAAACGCACTCCCTGACTCACAACTTCAGGTGGTCTGCCCACCATCTTGGTTTCCGCTACTTTAGTAACAATTCCGTTTTCGTCTCGTTGGTTCTTAAAGACTGTTTTCTCAACTTTTAGGTTTTCGATTGTATTCATTTAGGTTGTTTTAAATTAAGCGCTAAAATAAAAATTATTTGGCTGCTTTCACCTGTTTCAATCGTTCGTAAAGGATCATCCCCGTAGCAACTCCCACGTTCAACGAAGAAATATCTCCGGCCATTGGAATGGACAAACGTGCATCCGACATTTTCAGCAGATCATGTGAAATTCCGTCTTCTTCCGATCCCAGGATAATTGCTGTCGGACCGAAGAACGAATAATTCTCAACCGAAACTTTGGATTTCTCCGTACAGGAAACAATCTGGAAACCGCTTTGCTGTAAATAGAACAAGCTGTTTTTCAGTAAATCTGTTTTACACACCGGAATAGTATGTAATGCTCCGGCAGAAGTTTTGATGGCATCTGCAGAAACGAGCGCACTTCCCTTGGAAGGGATCAAAATAGCATCAATTCCCATGCATGCCGCTGTACGAGCAATTCCACCGAAGTTTCGGACGTCCGTAATGCGGTCCAACACCAAAATGCATGGCTCTTTTCCTTCGGAAAGCCATTGGTCGCACAAATCTTCGATATTCTTGTATTCAACCGGAGAAGTAAAAGCAATAACTCCCTGGTGATTGTTTGCCGTTAATTTGTTGAGTTTTTCAACCGGAACGAATTGCAGTTGGTACTCTTTCCCGGTTAATACCGTTCTCAATTCCTCGAACAAATCTTTGTCTATCCCTTTTTGGATCAGGATCTTGTTGATCTCAACTTCATTTTTGATCGCTTCAATAACTACGCGGATCCCATAAATAATATCCGAAGGATCTTCTTTTGGTTTGCGTTCGAAATTCTTTTTGTCGCGGTTAAATCCTCCGCCTCGTTCTTCGCGGTCGTTTTTCTTATTATACATGGAATGTAATTTCAAGTTCGATATCTTCACTAACTGATTTTGCAACCGGACAAGCCAGGGCAGCGCGTTTTACTTTTTCAATGGTTGTTTCGTCCCAACCGTTGTTTCTCAGGTCGATCTCAATGACCAGTTTCCCGATTCTTCTTGGATTTGACTCCATAATCTTGGTGACCTCTGCAGAACCATGTTCGTAATGGTATCCGTGCTCATTGCAGTAAATCCCGATGATACTTAGCATGCAGGAAGCATAAGCCGTTGCAACCAGATCCGTCGGTGAGAATTTTTCTCCTTTTCCGTGATTGTCTGTCGGTGCATCGGTGTGGATCACTGTCCCGGATTGAAGGTGCGTACATTCGGTTCGCAGTCCTCCCAAGTATTTTACTGTTGCTGTTGGCATATTATTTAATTCTATTACAAAGTTAGTCTTATTAAATGTAATTGAATATTTGATGTGCATTTTAATAATTGAACCAGGAAGCTGATTGGAGGTCTTTTTGTATCTTGTTTCATTCATGATCACAATACTTTGGATAACCTGATGAAACTAATAGCAAGCATTTTTACCATGGTCTTAATCTCTTCTTGTGGTTTTGTTCATTATATGGGAACTAAAAGTACGGTTGACAAATCAAGCTTGGAAGTCGATAACTATCTCATAAGTAACAAGATATCTTTTTACGATTATAACCTTTTTATAAAAGATGAATTGATTGATTCATTATCAAGTAAAAAACACGCTGTAAATTTATGGCAATTGGAGCATGGTACTGAGCAATCAACCATTCAATTAAGAATTTATGATTCACTTGGAGTTCTCGTCAATGCGTATGTTCAATGTTATGGCGAATTTAAAAGACTGAATATTTTATCTGATAAACCGTATAAAAAATTTAACTATTTACCAACTAATTTTGAGTTACGATTCAATGATAATTTGGATCTGTGGAATATCAATGAGTCCGACAGACAAGAAATTTTGGCAAAAGCACGCCAGAAAAAATACACGATAGTGGTTTACTGGAATATATGGTCCAATTATTACTCAAAAGTGATGCTGAAAGAACTTCGGAAGTATTTGAAGAAATATCAAATGAAAGATGAGGTTTTAATCATTCTGGTGAATACAGATTTCTCAAAAACGAATTGATTTGGATTTAATGCTCAAAATTGAACTCTTAATGCGTTGAACTTTCAGAACCTTTTGAACTTTTTCCACTTCATTTGTTTGCTTCTTTGTACTTTTGTAGAATCAAAATTGAGTGGCGAGAAATTACGAAGTTTTGAATAGCGGAAAGGCACGACTATGTCAGAAGAGATAACAACAACAGAAAACAACGTTCGTATCAAAAAGCCGAACTGGCTGCGTGTAAAATTACCGATCGGTGAGAATTACAAGAAGGTACGTGCATTAGTGGATGAGCATAAACTGCACACCATTTGTGAAAGTGGTTCCTGCCCGAATATGGGGGAATGTTGGGGAGAAGGAACGGCAACGTTTATGATCCTGGGAAATATCTGTACGCGCTCGTGCGGTTTCTGTGCGGTTCAGACCGGTCGGCCGGATGCCGTAGATGAATTCGAACCGGGTAAAGTGGCTCACTCCATCAAAACCATGCAGATCAAGCACGCTGTAATTACTTCGGTGGACCGGGATGATTTGAAAGACGGCGGTGCCGGGATTTGGGTACAGACAGTAAAAGCTGTACGCCACCAAAGTCCGGGAACAACCATGGAAACACTGATTCCTGATTTTGCGGGGAAATGGGAAAATTTACAGCAGATTATTGATGTGGCTCCGGAAATCGTTTCGCACAACCTGGAAACGGTTCGCCGACTTACTAAGCAGGTGCGTATCCAGGCAAAATATGACCGCAGCCTGGAAGTTCTTTTCCGCCTGAAAAAAGGAGGAATGCGCACCAAATCCGGTGTCATGCTCGGTTTGGGTGAAACGGACGAAGAAGTGATTGAAACCATGGAAGATTTGAGAGCTGTTGGAGTAGATATCCTGACTTTGGGCCAATACCTGCAGCCAACTCCCAAACATTTGCCGATTGTTGAATTCGTAACTCCGGAACGTTTCGACAAATACCGCGAGTTGGGCTTGAAAATGGGATTCCGTTTCGTGGAAAGCGGACCGTTGGTACGTTCTTCTTACCACGCTGAAAAACATATTTTTGATTTGTAAGCAAATCTAAATGTAAGTGGGGCGATAATGGTTATTATCAGCTTCTTTATTTGGTTTTAACGCTCACCCAGTTTACCTGAAACATACAATTCCGATAAGCGGGATTTATTGGTCTTAGACAATGTTTCAATCCACTTTCCCTGTGCGCTCAGGTAAGAAATTTCACGTGCATTCACCAGGAAAAGAGAGCTTTCTCCATTGAGGAAAAGGGTTCGCTCCGCATCAGCCAGCTGCCGGTATCGGTTAGCGATCGTTTCTGCCATCCGGGCCTGTGTAACGGCGGTATTCCATTCGTTGCGGACCTGGAGTTGTTTGGTACGCAATTCACGTTGTTTTAACTGCTGTTCCATCCGGGTGTTCTCAATTTTTGTTTTGGTAATGGACAAGCTGTTCCGTTCCTTTCGCAAAAGGATCGGCATGTAGAAAGTCGCTCCCCATTTGTAATTGGACCAGCTGTAATTGCTTGAAATAATATCGGGTGCCGGTGTCAGCAAATTGTAATTCACACTGAATTGCGGTTTCAATTGTTCTGCTTTTAAACGGCGTTCGAAATCCAGGTCGGATAATTTCCAATCGTAATAACGCACCGCCGGGTGTGTTGCTGTGGAGTCTGCAAGCGAGACGCCGGGTTCTTTCACGCTGAGCTTTTCCGGCACAAGTGTGCTGTCCAGTTGAAGCGGAATGCGGCCTTGCTCCCAGAGGTAGTTCTCTACCGCAATCCGTGCGTTTTGTTGCTGCAATTTGCGCTGTTCCACTTCCATTTTTCGGAGAAAAAGCTGCGCCGAAGCTTCTACGGTGTCAATGTAAGGACGGTCGCCCAGTGTGGCGTTGATCATCAACTGATCGAAACGCGTTTCTGTAAAGCTCAATCCTTCCAGTGCCAGTTGGTATTGTGCTTCCTGTTCCTGCCACTGAATAAAAGCCTGCCCGGCTTCGTAAAGCAGTTCGTTCAGGGTTAACTGTTGTTCGGTGTAGCTTTGATTTAAGGCTACCTGGGCTCTCCTGATTTGTGTTCTGCGTTCGTCGGTAAACATACCACGTCCGAGTTGCGCTTCAAACCCAACATATGTGAGGCCGTTTTCAGGGACCCGGTTTTGCGGATTCAGGTATGTACCGCGATTCCAGTCTCCCATTGCTTTAAAATCGATTCCCACGCGGGTAGGAATTTTGATTCCGGTGGAAAGAGTACTGTAATAAGTGGTACCATTGTAATATTTCTGATCCATACCTCCAAGCAGAACAGGATCGAAACTTCCTTTTGACTGACGAATGAAAAGTTCTGCCATATCAACCTGGTTGGAAGCTACCAGAGCTACCGGATGGTTTTCCCGGATGTGCTGCAGGTACTGATCAAGCGTCAGCTCACGGATGGTATCCTGCGTATTTCCCCATAGGGGAATCATACTGAGGCCTGTGAGTAAAAGGAGTGTTTTCATCATTTTTTTGATTTGGTTTCAGAACCCGCAGGCAGGTAGTAATTCGGAGGGAATCCGTTGATTTTTCGCCATAATTCATACCAAATGGGAACGTTGTCTAGTAAAGTCATTGTTTTTACTGCAACTCCCATGCGCAACTCTTTTGGCCAGGGATGATCATTTTTATCAGGAGCAACCAAGACGCGGTATTTTCCGTTTGGTCCGACAAAATTATCTATGGCAACTACCTTTCCTCCGTAAGAACCATAACTCACCATGGGCCATCCCGAGAAAACAATTGCAGGCCATCCGTCGAACTGCAGGCGGACTTCATTACCCAGGTGGACCAATGGTAAATCTACCGGAGAAACAAACATTTCCACTGCAAAATCAGATAGATTCGGAACAATACTCACAAGTTCAGCACCTTCTTTTACGGTTTCTCCCACACCGTTTTTTAGTGCTTTGGAAATGTATCCNNACAGTTGCTTCCGTATCATACAAACTGGAAAGCGCGGTAGACTTTTCAGATTCGCTTTTCGCAATCTTGTCGCGGTAATCCGCATCAATGGACTGTATTTCAGTGATGGCATTGATCAATTCGTTGCGTGATGCGAGCAACTTATTTTCCAGGCTCACCACCTTTGCTTCCATTTCCTGTACTTTTAATCGTTTGTTTTCCAGTTCGGTAAGGGATTTCAGGTTTTGGCGGTGCAATTCTTCTGTTCGTTCGTATTGTTTGATCGCAATTTCAAGCTGCTTTTCATTGGCTTTGTAGTCCATACTGTCAGAAGCTACTTTGAGCCGTGTTTGTCTTACCTTATTCTGTGCCTGCTGCAGTTTTAATGCGCGGTTATCAATCAACGCATCAATTTGTTTATCGAGGGATTGTACTTTGGACATGTAAGATTCGACACTGTTTTCTTTCGAATGCATAGCAGATTCCGTGCGCTCAATCAGTGCCGGGTCCATGTACTCACTTTTGATCTCGCTCAGGTAAACCAGGGTGTCTCCCTTTTTCACGAATTGTCCTTCCTGTACATACCATTTTTCAATCCGTCCGCCAATGATCGAATGAACGGTTTGCGGGCGGTTATTCGGACTGAGTGCGGTAACGGTGCCGGGAGAATCAATATTCTGGGTCCACGGTAAAAACAGGATGATGAGCAAAATTCCGAAGAAGTAAATACTCAGTCTTCGCCAGCGCAGAGGAGTCTTTAATTTTTTGACCGTTTGAATGCTGGTGTAAGATTCGAATCGTTTCATAGTCCTAAATCATTAAAATCGATATTGTTCCAGTTTAAAAGAAGCGGGCTTTCAGCTGCTATAACAAAGGTTGTTTCCGGATTGTTTTTTCGAATAGCTTCAATCAGTTCTAATCGTCCTTCGGTTGAAATCGGAGAACCTATGAAGGAAATGATTAACAGATTGGGATTGCTGGCAATAGCCCTTGCAATCAGTAATCGGTCGCGTTCTTCTTCCGATAGGAATTTGTCCGATTTACTGATCTTAAAGTCCAGACCTTCCGGTCGGTCCTTGTATAAGTGGGCGAGTTTTACAAGGTTCAGAATATTAATAATCCGTTCTTCCGAAACCGTTTTTCTGCCGAATTGTACATTTTCAACCAGGCTTCCTTCAATTAAATGAGTTCCCTTGGCAAACCATCCGATCTGGTTGAACCCCGTGGTGAGCTGATTTCCGTTCGGAATGTGAAAGTTCCAGCGTGGGATGTACTTTTGATCAACCGTAGGATCTATAAGTTGACGCAGGAAGGTGTTGATCTTTAATTGATTTCCACCGATCAACTGTATATTCTGTCCTTTCTCAATGCGGATGATCGGTTTGGTCTCAGGCTGATTTGCCGGTATCATTTCCATGGGGAATAGCTCGATCTTCTCATCAGTTGCGTTTTCTTCAAATGTTACCGGGATTTCCCTTACCTGCTCCAGTTTTTCAAGAGATGTGCATACATCATAAAGTGTTTCTAAGGATTGAATGATTTTTTCCACAGCTGCCAACAGCAATAGGATGAGTACTTCCGCAGCAACGAACTGACCCAAATTAATTTGTTGTGAAATAACCAGGTATCCCCCAAGCCCAAGAAGTGAAGCAACTATCAGGGCCTTGATAGCAATCATCCAAATGAATTGTTTCCAAAGAATCTGAAAGTGATCTTCCCGGCTTTTTAGGTAGGAATTGGCATGTTCATCCAATCGGTTCAGGGAAAGGGTTTCATTCGGTATCAATCGAAAGCTCCAATCCGCTCTTGCAATTTCCTGCAGCCAATAAGCGCTGGCATATTTGTATTTGGATTCTCTTAAAGAAGTTTCCAGGCCTCTTTTAATAATCGGTCTAAAGATCATAACAAGCAACCCGATCAGCAGGAAGCTGAATGCAATATAGAAAGGATGGTAAAGCGATAAGACCAAAAGACTGAAGGTAATTTGCAAAAGAGCCGAGGTGAAATCCAGCAATACTTTTGAAAATCCTTTTTGTAAGCTGATGACATCAAAAAAACGATTCATGAGTTCTACTGGAATTTTACCGGTAAGTGCCTGGCGATTGAACCGGGGGAAACGATGGGCAAAGTCAAAGGAATAACGAACGTAAATCCTTTGCTGGATATTTTCGGTGATTCGCAATTGCATAATCTGCATTACTCCTGTTAGTACAACACCCGAAATTACGAGCAGCACAAGCAGTAGCCAGGAAGTAGTTATCTGACCACTTTGTATAAAATGAATAACAGACTGGATACCAAGCGGTAAGCTCAAACTCAGGATTCCGCTTACCACCGCATAAAAGTAAAGTGCTGAAATATCTGATTTTTCCAGTTTGAGCAGGTTACTCAAATGTTTCAAAGGATTAATAGCCGGTTTTTTCATTAGTTTGCAATGAAGAGGTTAATAAATGGAGATAAAATGAACCAATTGACTCATGATTTTTGCTTCTGTTAGTCAAGCGCGGTAAATGATCCGCAAAAAAATGTTGTAAATGAGCTCCTTCAATAATCGTGGTGATCAGCATGTTCGGATAAGGATAGTTCGGATTGATTTGATGGATGAGTTCTGCCAGGTATCCTACCAGTTGCTTGTAATTCTCAAACGCCCCGGTTTGATTGATACTGTCAACTTCTTTTGTTAACAGGGATTTCACCCCCTCTTGCTCGATGATTTCCTGCAATTTTGCTTCGTCAATAAACGGAGTTCGCTGATCGTCTAAACTGCGTTCGATTAATAATAAGATTGCTTTTTCCAATCGCTCGAAGCTTGTTTTTGAAGAAGTGATTTCGTGTTGAACACGGTAGTTCATCCAACCCCAGTACCAGGAAAAAAGAAAGAGAAGCAACTGCTGTTTACTCTGGAAATAGCGATAAACACTGGCTTCTGTGCAACCGATTGATTCACTTAGCTTTTTGAAGGTAAAACGTTCGAAACCGATTTCATGGATCAAAAGAATACTATGCTGAATGATAGAGAACCCAAGTTTTGTTTCCTGTGGATCCTTTAAATAAGTGCATGTTGGTTGTGCAATTTTAAACTGAATAATCATTTTGATAGTAATACTATTATTTGCGAATGTATTACTATTATTTTGAAGGAAAATGATGTTTAACATTTATTTGTAGTTTAAGGCTGTTGCTGAATAGATAGCAAACATTAACAATGATTTATGTTCAACCAAATGTCGGCTGTTTCTCAGGCGTACCTGCAGTTTTTAAGATCAGAAAAAGAACAAATCCTTGAAAAGCATTTTGCCTGGTACAGTGAGTTTTAATCCACGTTTTCAGGAGTGTGCTTCGGTGATAAAGCCAAGTGTTGAAATCCGGGTTGACTTTAGTGATTACATGCACTTTCTTTTGCATTTTGCATTCCGCATTTTCAATTAATACTTACCTTTATCCCACATTTTAGAAATTGAAACTATGAGTACGTTTGATGTTGCGATTATCGGTTCCGGTCCTGGTGGATATGTAGCTGCTCTTCGCTGTGCACAATTAGGATTGAATACTGCTTTGATCGAAAAATACCCCACTCTGGGAGGAACTTGCTTAAATGTTGGATGTATTCCTTCGAAAGCTTTGTTGGACTCTTCCGAGCATTTTTTCAATGCAAAGCACAACTTTGCAACTCACGGAATTAAAGTTGACAATGTAGAAGCAGATATTACACAAATGATTGCCCGTAAGGAAGAGGTGGTTGCCCAAACATGCAACGGAGTTAAATTCCTGATGGATAAAAATAAAGTAACTGTTTACCAGGGAGTAGGTTCATTTGTTGATAAAACAACGATCGCAATCAAGGACGAGAACGGGAACAGTACAAACATTACTGCAAAAAACACCATTATTGCTACCGGTTCGAAGCCTAATTTCTTCCCGGGAATGGAGCCGGATAAAAAACGCATCATTACTTCCACGGAAGCATTGAAAATGACTGAAATCCCGAAACGAATGATCGTGATCGGAGGTGGAGTAATCGGTTTGGAATTAGGATCTGTTTATGCCCGTTTGGGAGCAGAAGTGGAAGTGGTTGAATTTGCACCGAATATCCTTCCTACAATGGACCTTTCTTTAGGAAAAGAATTGACTAAGATCCTGAAAAAAGAAGGGTTCAAATTCCATTTGGAGCACAAAGTCCAAAGAGTAGAAAATACTGGAAACAGTGTGAAACTAACTGCTTTGAATAAGAAAAACGAAGAGGTAGTTTTAGAAGCGGATTACTGTTTGGTTGCTGTTGGGCGTAAAGCGTACACAGAAGGGTTAGGACTTGAGAATATCGGTTTAACAGCAAATAACCGCGGTCAGATCGATGTCAACGACCATTTGCAAACTGCGGTACCGAATATTTATGCCATCGGTGATGTTGTACGTGGAGCAATGCTTGCGCACAAAGCAGAAGAAGAAGGAGTAATGGTTGCTGAGCAGTTGGCAGGACAAAAACCGCATATTAATTACAACCTGATTCCGGGAGTGGTTTATACCTGGCCGGAAATTGCTTCCGTTGGTAAAACAGAAGAAGAATTGAAAGCTGCAGGAGTAGAATATAAAGCTGGTCAATTCCCGATGAAAGCGTTGGGTCGTGCACGTGCCTCTATGGACATTGCAGGATTTGTTAAGATATTGGCTGATGCTAAAACCGATGAGGTCTTAGGAGTTCACATGATTGCGGCTCGTGCAGCAGATATGATCATGGAGGCAGTAACAGCAATGGAATTCCGCGCATCTGCAGAAGATATGTCCCGCATTTGCCACGGACACCCAACATTCTCCGAAGCAATTAAAGAAGCAGCTTTGGCAGCAACGGATAACAGAGCACTGCATATTTAAGATTTGAATCAACATGAAATAGAGAGCTCTTCTGGATACCCGGAAGGGCTTTGTTTTTAACAACATAGGAACATAGAACACATAAGGCAAAAGCAAGTGTTTTTCAAAAAAACTATGTGACCTATGTGCTCTATGTGGTTAATATGTACCGAAAGAATGACATTCATCATTTCCCGTTCTTCACTTTTACGTATTTTTGTGAAGACTTTAAACAAATAAGATGAACAAAAAAATTGGAGTATTGTTGATTCAGCTGGGAACGCCGGATAGTCCTAAAAACAGCGATGTTCGCCGCTATCTGAAAGAATTCTTAATGGATCCCCGGGTTATTGATATTCCATTCTTTTCGCGCTTACTATTGGTTCGCGGTATCATTGTTCCTTTCAGAACACCTAAGTCTGCTAAGATCTATAAAGAGTTGTGGGACCTTGGAAACGGGAAATCCCCGCTTTTAACCTATACGGAAGAAGTGAAACGTTTGCTTCAAAAACGATTTGATTCTGAAGATGTAACGATAGAAATGGCTATGCGCTACCAAAATCCTTCCATGGAATCGGTGTTGGAACGCATGCGCAAGGCTAATTACGAACAGATTATCATACTTCCGTTGTTCCCGCAATATGCAAGTGCCTCAACAGGGTCTGCAATTGATAAAGCAATGGAAATCATCAAAAAATGGTGGGTGATCCCGGAAATTAAGATCATTTCCCAGTTCTACAATCACGAAGGTTACATTGATTCGATTGTGGAAAGAGCTAAAGAGTTCGATATTGCTTCTTACGACAAGATTATGTTCTCTTATCACGGGCTTCCGGAAAGGCAGGTTGATAAAGTATACGATTCCGGAGTGTGTAAAGACCACGATTGTGAAAAAGAGATTACGGAAGAAAATAAGTTCTGCTATAAAGCAACCTGTTATGCTACTACCCGCCTGATTGCTGCTAAACTCGGATTGAGTGAAGAACAATATGTGGTTAGTTTTCAATCCCGCTTAGATAAAAAATGGATCGAACCTTTTTCTGACAAGATCATCGAGCAATGGGGAAAGGAAGGAAAAAAACGCGTATTGGCTTTCAGTCCTGCTTTCGTTGCAGATTGTTTGGAAACATTGATCGAGATTGGCGGCGAATACCAGGAAATCTTTGAAGAGCACGGAGGTGAAAAAGTACAACTGGTGCCAAGTTCAAACGATCACCCGAGATTTATCGATTGTTTGGAAGATTTGGTACGAAAGGCATAAGTTTTTACTCCTCCAAAATTCACGCAACCAACCAAAAACGGATAGACATCAGTCTATTTGATTAGTGCTAGAGCGGGAACCAGGAGTTGGAGAGAAGACCTGTTTTTAGACCTTCTCATTTTTTGCATTTAATTCGTTACTTGATTCCCGATTCAAACTCATCCATGGCACCTGCCCCAAATTGATCGTTGGACCATTTGTAAACCGGAGTCCCTTTTTTCAATTGAACGAAAGTAGGAAAGTGCGCGTCGGCCAATTTAACCGAAGCATCAATATCTTCAGCCAGTGCGATGTCAAAATCACCGTCAATGAGTTCTTTATAAAGGCTCAACTTTTGTTTGTTCGTTGTACAAACGGAAAAAAGCATTTTCACGGATGGATTGCGTTTTTTGATCTGCTTTAACCGGAAAATAGATTCCAGGCAAAAAGGACAGTCCGGAATAGTAACGATAAGCAGGTCGTATTTTTCATCCGTTTTTAGAGTGCTTGATGTTACTTCTGTTCCTTCTGAGCTGAAATCACCCTCATAGATAGGGTGTAGCACAAATGCAGTGGCAAATGGTACCACAAAAAGAAGAAGCACGGCAAGTGCTTTGACAATTTTCGGTTTGAATTTGAATCCTTTGCTGAAAGTGTAAGCTAGTAAAAGTCCTTCAATTACTGCTGTTACATATGGAAGCATCTTGGACATGGTCCAGGAAAAGCCACCGTTCAATAACTCCATTTCGAATGATTTAAAGGAATAAATGGTAATTCCCGAAATGATTAGTATGATAAAGAAAATGATCTTCATGAGTTGATTTTTTTTAGGTAAAATTAAAAATTATCTGCTTGGTTCAAATGTTTCTGCCGCGACAGATTCAAATGTTCAAATAGATTCTCTTAAACAACTTTTCACTTTTCAATCTTTTGAACTTAGATTAATCCCACGCTCAACCCAACTCCCAGCAAAATAGCTGTCAGCTTGGCAAGATTGAAACGATGGTTTTCATTGGTCTCAAAAATGATAGTCGTTGAAATATGCAGGAACATTCCCACAACCAAAGCCAATAAAATATCCATAAACGGAATGGAAGAATCCATCGGGATCAGTTTTCCGAAGATCAGTCCAAGAGGAGTCATCAATCCGAAAGCAATCAGCAGGATCCACGAAGTACTTGATTTGATCAGAGATTGTCTTAATAAGGTCATTAAGGCAATGGCAACCGGGAGCTGGTGTAAAATAATTCCAAGCAAAAGCGAGTTGTGGTGATGCCCGATTAAATGTTCGTGTGTGTGAGTATGCTCATGTATGGCATTGTTTGCCAAAGGAATTCCCTCGATGAATGAATGGATACTCAGAGAGATCAATAGTCCGTAAGGTATTTTTTTATTGGCATATGCGTGGATATGGCCGTGTTCGATCCCCCCGGAAAAATATTCCAGGAATAGCTGTACCAGGAACCCGACAAGTACCCAAACTCCTATAGATGTATGCTGTTCGGCGTATAATTCCGGTAAAAAGTGGATAAAAGCAATTGCCAGAAGAAATCCGCCGCTGAATGCAAGTGAAAGTTTAATAAATCGAGCCTGGTTCTTTTTTTCCAGGAAAACGACCAATACTCCGCCGATAATAACAGACAGGATCAAAAAGAAAATGGTGGTAATGATTTCGCTCATTTCTTTTTGCAGATAAGGATTAAACGATCGGATTGTTCCAGGTCAAAAGCTTCCAGTTGATAATTACCGGCTAGTTGAACGATCTCAAAATGAGCATCAGCTAATAATTTTTCAAAATCACTTAATTCTAATGCCTGCACTTTTTCCTGGAAGAAATAGGATTTCCCATCGTGTTCGAAGGTAATTGTTTTAATGATGCGGCCGTTTACAACTTCTTTCTTTACGTGGAATACAATGTCACACTTTTTAATATCCTGGCGGAAGCGCTGATTTTGAATAATCTGAACTACTTTGTGAGCATTCATAAAATCGATTACCAGTATTCCGGGGTCGATCAAAGCATCATGTACACTCTTCAGAATTTTAGCATTTTCACAGACATCGTCGAAATAACCGAAGCTGGTAAACAGGTTAAAAACGTATTGATAGTTTGCATCCAGTTTTTCGCGCATGTCATGGACAAAGAAGGTCAGACCCGGATCAGAATGCTTTTTGGCTTCCTCAATGCTGTTGGGTGATAAATCGCAGCCTGAAACTTTTAACCCGAGTGAAGCCAGTGCCCGGGAATGTCTTCCTGCCCCGCAGGCAAGGTCTAATGCGCTTGATCCTGGTTCCGGATTTAGCAGAGCTACAAGTTTCGTCAGAAAATCATTGGCTTCCTGGTCGTTTCTTTGATCGTACAATACATGATAGAATGGAGAATCAAACCATGTGGAAAACCATTCCTTTTTTTTGTCTAAATGCATCATTGTTGCAAAAGTATAAAAAATTGCCGGAAACACATGCGTTTTAGGCCTGAAAGTTGGGCAGGTACTCAGGATATGAATTCCAATTGAAAATTCTACCATCTGCTCATTTTTTTCGTCGAATAGCAATTTTAGTTCGATAGGATTATTATATTTGTTCCACTTCGAAAACTACAATGATTAAAAACGATATCTACGAACTTTACCAAACAATGGAACGGGAAAACATCTTGTTATCATTTAAGGGGGTAGTTACGTCGGATCTGCTGTCATCGGTTCTTTCAATTATGGAATCTAAAATGGATTACATGGATGAATCTCCCAAGCTGAAGAAGAAGGTTTTCAATGTGTTAGTAGAATGTCTTCAAAATTTGTATCACCATATTGACTCAAATGAAGAACAAGATCGTAATTTTACAAAGATTGAAGTGAAATCAGCCTTGTTCATGATTGCGAAGAAGGACGACCATTTTGTCATTAGAACAGGAAATTATATTGATAATGAAAGCGCCATTGATTTGGAAAAGCGCCTGGATACCATCAATGGAATGGACAAAGAAGAATTAAAAAAATATTACCAGGATGTGCTGAGCAATGGGACTTTATCCGATAAGGGAACAGCAGGTCTTGGTATGATTGATATTGCAAGAAAATCAGGAAATAAACTAGAGTACCAGTTTTTGCCAATAAACGAGACGAACAGTTTTTTCTGCTTGAATATAAAAATTGATTAAGTAAGAATATGGAAAATTTACACCTAGAAGGATCAGCAAAAACACCTTCGATCCATTTTGATGCCGCTACTGGAAAACTTGAGTTGAAAGGTCGTTCTATTCCTGAAAACTCAGTGGAATTTTACAAACCCTTAAACGATTGGATTGATGCGTATGGGAAAGATCCGATTGGAGAAACATCCGTGGATGTTAAATTAGAATATTTTAATACCTCTTCTTCCAAGTGTATTTTGGATCTGTTCAAAAAGTTGGAAGCAATTTCCGGTTCTAAAACAAAGGTAGTTGTGAACTGGTTCTTTGAGGAAGATGACGAAGATATGGAGGAAGCCGGCCAGGACTACCAGGCAATTATCAGTTTGCCTTTCAATATCATTGAAGTAGAAGAAATTTAATTCGAATCCTCCGGTCAAGCGGGGGATTTTTTGTTTTATGCCAAAAACAATTGGAATAACCGGGGGAATAGGTTCCGGAAAATCACTAGTAGCAAAAGTGCTGCAGTTAATGGGATATCCCGTATATTCATCGGATCAGCGTGCAAAAGAAATCATGCAGGAAGATCAGGAACTGATGGCCGGTTTGAAAGAATTATTCGGCGAAGAAGCTTACCTGGATGCTAACCTGAACCGCCCGTACATTGCCGCACAAATCTTTAAAGATTCCTCCAAAAGAACAGCGATGAACAACCTTGTCCACCCGGCTGTGAGAAAAGATTTTCAAAATTGGGTAAACCGTCAGAAATCTTCCCTTCTTTTCCAGGAATCTGCATTGCTTTTTGAAACAGGGAACTATCGCTCATTTGATGCCGTTATCCTGGTAAGTGCCCCGGAAAAAATAAGGATGGAAAGAGTAAAAGAACGTGATCAGCTAACGGATGAACAGGTACAATCCCGTTTCAATGCCCAAATGCCCGAAGAAGAAAAAATGAAGCTGACCGACCTGGTCATTAAAAACGATGGAAGCCATTTACTCGTTCCGCAAATCCTGGAAATAATCAAAAAGTTCCAATAAGAGAAAGCGCTGCTTTCGATAAATAATCCACGGAAGTGGATTAAACAAATGTTTATCTGTGAGATGTGCAGGAAACAGCTACTCCACCTCCTCGTAATCATCAAAGTGATTATCCTGGCGGTTGTTGTTTCCGTTTTGAGGCCGGTCGTCATTATCGCGGTTTCTCCCGAAAGCTCTTCCTGAAAAGATCATGCTCAAAGCATTGAACATTCGCAGAAGCATCCCGATCGTGAAAAAGAATCCGACTACTTTAAAAATGAATCCGAAAATTGGGGTGTCCTCAATATCAATGATATTCTTGTAAAACCAGCTTGAGATAGCATTCTCCGCAAATTCAGGTTTCCACAATAAAAAGCCGAATACCGCCATCGCCAGGGCAACAATCCCAAACTCCAATGCCATTTTCGGTTTGACGCCTTCTGTTAAAGCTCTTCCCTGGATTTGGATCGACATCATGGCTTTGAATTGCATGTTCTGTACTTTCCCGATAAAATACATCAGCAGGATCAATCCGGTGGTGATGGAAGTTGAAAGGTTCCCGTTCGGGTTATTCGTACAGAAAATAATAGCCACATCCGCAATGAGCAGGTATTGTACCGTTTTAAAGGCCAGACTTAAAGGGTAAGACATCGGCACACCGCCGCGAAGCAATACGAAACCGAATTTTAAAATTCCCCAAATGAAGCTGAAAATCGCTAAAATGACTCCCAGTCGAAAGATCAAACTGATAAATTCCACATAGCAAAAATGCGAAAAAGGGTTGAATCTAACAACCCATTTTGGCAGGGTATTGGTATATTTGGGCAAAATTGTGAATATGAAAAACTGTTTGATCGCTTTTATCCTGTTTTTGGGCTTTGCTGTTCGTGCAGAAGAGGGAATGCTTATTCCTTCACTGCTACAGGCTTTTGAATCTGATATGAAAGCAAAAGGAATGAAACTATCTGCCGCGGATATTTATTCGGTAAACAATGCTTCCCTGAAAGATGCAATTATGCATTTTGGAGGTGGGTGTACGGCAGAATTGGTTTCGGATAAAGGATTGTTGCTGACAAACCACCATTGTGGCTTGGATGCGGTGCAAAGACACTCGTCAACAGAACACGATTACCTGAAAAATGGTTTCTGGGCAAAGCAATTCAGCGACGAGCTTCCAAATGCCGGCCTGACTGCTACACGAATCGTGCGTATTGAAGACGTAACAGAAGCAATGATGTTTGGTGTTCAGGGATTGGAAGACGGCAATAAGATCGGAGAAGTATTGAAACGAAATATGAAGAAACTGATTGAAGATGCAACCCGAGGTACACATTACCTGGGAGATGTCCAGGCATTCGACTACGGGAACAGTTTCTACCTGATGGTGAAGGAGGTGTTTACGGATGTGCGTTTGGTTGGTGCGCCTCCAAGCTCTATCGGAAAATTTGGTGGAGATACGGATAACTGGGTTTGGCCGAGACATACCGGTGATTTCTCCGTATTTCGTGTGTATGCAGGGAAAGATAACAAGCCTGCAGCGTACAATGCTGAAAATGTTCCTTATACTCCGATCAAACATTTGAAAATTGCGTTCAATGATCGTAAGAAAGGTGATTTCACAATGGTTTATGGTTTCCCG
Source organism: Flavobacteriales bacterium UBA5869 (assembly GCA_002432565.1). Taxonomy (GTDB): domain Bacteria; phylum Bacteroidota; class Bacteroidia; order Flavobacteriales_D; family Crocinitomicaceae; genus Fluviicola. The sequence continues at coordinate 12,229 of DJFP01000049.1, read as the reverse complement.
GGGCAAACCGAACAACACCTTACTTCCGGGAACCTGAAATACTACATTGAAAAGCAGCGCCCGATGGAAATCGATATGCGTACCAAAAGCTTAGCTGTGATCAATGAGGCAATGACCAAGTCTGATTTGACACGTATTCAATACATGGCAAAGCAAGCACGTATTGCTAATGCCTGGAAGAAATACATCGGTCAGATTGATGGTTTGAAGCAGCTGGACGCTGTTTCCCTGAAAAAGAAATTCGAAACGGAATACATTGCAAAAGCAAATTCAAAGGAAGAATGGAACCAATATGCTCCGTTAATTGACCGGATGAATAAACTGGTGGATGAAAAAAGTGTGTATGAATACAATTACACCTTGTTTGTGGAGTATTTGTTCGTCGGACCGGAGTTTTTCCGTTTGGCAAGAGGTATGGAAGACCTGGAGCGCAATTACGGGAAGTACCGGACAAATAACGAATTGGATGCTAAAATCCAGAATTTGATTAAAGGTGCTGATGGATTCTTCAAGAATTACGATGCGAATGTGGACAAAGGAATTTTTGATGTGCAGACACCTGCTTTTAAGAATTACCTCGATAAGCGTTTCGTGATTCCTTCATTGAACAACACGAAATTGTCAGCTGACATTTACTCCGGATCTATTTTCGTGAATAAGGAGAAATACATTGCTTTTCTGAATAAATTGACCGAGAAGTCATTTTCGAAATTGGCAAAAGATCCCGGATACAAGTTGTTTGTGGAGAGTTTCTCCCTGATGCGTAATGAAATTGCGGCCGGGGCAAACGATTACAACATAGAAATGGAGGCCTTGCTAAAAGATTTTGTGGAAGGAAAACTGCTGATGTTCCCTGACGGAAAAAACTGGCCGGATGCCAATTCAACCTTGCGTGTAACCTACGGTCTGTTGGAAGGATCAGCTCCTGTTGACGGGATGGCTTATACAGAGCATACCACCCTGAAAGGAATGATAGATAAATACAACACCGGAAATCCGGATTTTGATTTGGATCCGAGGATGATTGAATTGTACAATTCGAAGAATTATGGGAATTATTCCCAAAACGGAGAGCTTTGGGTGTGCTTTACAGGTTCCAATCACACCACCGGTGGGAATTCCGGATCACCTGTATTGGATGCAAACGGAAACCTGATGGGATTGAACTTCGACAGAAGCTGGGAAAGTACCATGAGTGATTTTTACTTTGATCCGAACAGATGCCGCAACATCGTTGTCGATATCCGCTATGTAATGTGGGTGATGGACGTTTACTGCGGCGCGAAGCATTTGGTGGATGAAATGGTATTGGTGAAGTAGTGACGCGATGCTTTGCGTCACTGCGAGACATCATGCATTCTATAAAAACAGTAGGGGCGGTCCCGCACGTGCGGGATTCCGCCCCTACTGTTTTATTCCGTTTTTAAATTATTTCTCAGGCATAATATCCATCTTCTCTGCGAAGTGGTAGCAATAATCCCTTAAATCTTCGGTGATAAGTGTTTCTCCGGTTGCTTTTTCAAACGTGTCAGCCATTGTAAGCAGCGTTTGATGGAAAAACTGTTTCATCTCTTCGATCGACATATCTTTTGTCCAAAGATCAATTTTCATCGTGTTGTTATCTTCCGGGTTCCACAATGAAAGCATCATTGCTTTTGCCGGAGCATCCTTGATTCCGCCGTCATCAGCAGACCAATGCATCTCTAAAGGTAAGTTGTTTGCGTTAAGCCCAATTTGTACGGTTATTGAAGATCGTTTGTTTACTATTTCCTCTTCCATTTTTTCTTTTTGTTATGATGTCGCAAAATTAATGATTCGAAACGAACTGAAACAGCAATTCCTGTTTCCTAATCGTCTATCTCGTATTCTGACAAGATTTCATTGTATGGCTTGTCCAACAATTGCTGCAAAGTTACATCATATTGTTCCATATAACTGGCAACAATACGATAACCTAAGAATTGCCCCAGACGGTCCGGTCCTTTTTGCGGAAGTCCGGAAGTAAAAGGTGCTTCCTGGAGGAATGCGGCCTGGTCCGTTTCACTTTTGGCAAACAGCATGTTTTGTTTCACAAGGTATTCCCAGAAGTTGCGTTCGTTCTTTAAAGCCCACTCGTAATCTGCTGTGTTGTATCTTAAAAGAATGTGCTCTTCCTGTTCCGGCAATGCTGCTTTGGTGAGGTACAGAATCTTTCCCCACTGAATGATTGCTTCAATGTTATTGGCGTCTTTCGCCGGTTCGCAGATATGGGTTAGGACCCATGCGCAAACAGCATCCCGTTCCAGGTATTCCGGTTCCATGGCTTCTTTGATCCATTCGTAGAAAACATCCCCCGGGAGTTCCTTGATAACATCCGTTTTAGCTCCTAAATAGCGCTCCAATCCAACTCCAATTTCGTTTTCGGTACAATACATACTTGACGAAAAGAAAGAGTTCATGAAAAGGATTGTTTTCGGAAGTTTTGCTTCAGGCAGATGTACCTGGATGCGTTTGAAACCGTCTTCAATCGTTTTTTTAGAAGCCGCGGTGTTTGGAAATTTTTCACGGATTCTTTTGGATAGGCGCTTGTAATAGGGGTTGTGTGTGAAATCGAACCAGTTTGCCTGGAAAGCAGTGTCCTTTGGAAGTCCGGTTTTGTAACAGTAATAAAATTGGTAGTCTATGATCTCCGGGTATTTTTGCGACAAATTGAAAATTTCAGAACCCAGCTGTTCTTCCGGAGTTTGTGTAATAATGCTGTCCAAATGAACACTTTCCAATCGGTAGCTGCTTTTTGAGATGTCTATATCCCGTAAATTGTCCGAACAGGATTGGATTGTCAGCAGGACAGCTGCTGCTAAAAAAAGAGCTCCGGTTTTTCGCGTAAATTTCATATTGCTCAAAAATAATCATTCTAGTCTCATTGAAAGAAACTATATTTGGTTCACTTTTAGATAACTTATGAAAAGATTAATAGTAACATGTTTGGCGGTGACTTTTTCGGCTGCCGTTTTTGGACAAGCGGATGATTCCGGGAAAAAAGTGAACATGGGAATCGCCTACCAGCTGGGATTGAACTTTACAAAACCAGGTACAAAAAGAATCGATAAAGATGGAGTAGGTGTTCAGAACGCATTCGGGTTAAATATCAATATCAACTTCAATGAGAATATTGGATTTGCTACCGGATTAGAGTTCGATTTTGAGTCCTATAAAGTTTCCATGAATACCTTGAATGGAAGTAACTATTACCTGTATAGTGATAGTAAAATCATTCAGGAAGAGGATCTGAACGGAGATGCGGGAAATTTGAGTAAGTATCAGGTGTTTGAGTTAACCGGTCGAAAGTACAAGAACATTTATGCTACTTTGCCTACCATGTTAACCTTCAGAACAAATGCTTTGGGTGACTTCCGTTACTATGGTAAATTCGGAGCAAGAACAAGTTTCCTGGTAAAATCAACGAGAAACGATGTAGGAAATATTTTTGGTAATGGGGCAACAGGAGCGAATTTGGATGCAATCGAAGCAAATTCAACAGCATATCCTTCTACAAGTTCGGAAATGGAAGGAATGAAGACACCTTATGGGAATGACGTGAGCTTTATTCGTTGTTCATTAGGTTTGGCCGGTGGAGCACAATGGAACTTTACCGGGAATACAATGTTGTTTGCTGAATTAGGATTCTACTACGGATTAACTCCTATCAATATTGAAGGCGGAGGGAAAAACAGAACCTTGTTTAATAGAACAACAGCAGGAAACGATTATTTCGGTTTGAAGACGACACAAACTCAGTTTTGTTTGAAAATCGGTATTTTGTTCTAATACATATAGAATTAGTTCTTAGAAATCCTGTTCTGGCTTAGCCGGGACGGGATTTTTTTTTATTTTTACTAACGAGATTTATGGAAAAAGAACTAGAAGTAATCGATTATATATCAAATTGGTTGAAGCAATATGCTTTAAATGCAGGAGTAAACGGATTTATCATTGGAATATCAGGAGGGGTAGATAGCGCAGTCACTTCTGCACTTTGTGCCAGGACCGGAATGAAGGTATTTGTTTTGAACATGCCTATCCGCCAAACAAAAGCTGAATTCGGAAGAGCAGCTGAACACATTGACTGGCTGCAGACCAATTTCCCCAATGTAGAGGCACATACCATCGATTTGACAGATACTTTTCATCAGCTGGAGAAAACAGTTCCGGCAGATACGGTGGCCAATCACCTTGCAATGGCCAATACCCGGGCGAGGCTGAGAATGACAACGCTTTATGCAGTAGGACAAACACACGGACTTCTCGTTGCCGGAACAGGCAATAAAATTGAGGATTTCGGGGTTGGGTTCTTCACAAAATACGGAGATGGGGGAGTTGATATAAGCCCGATTGCTGATTTAACCAAGACAGAGGTCTTCGAATTGGCAGGAGCATTAAATATTGTGGAATCCATTTTGACAGCCAAGCCTACAGACGGTTTGTGGGAAGACGGGCGTTCGGATGAAGACCAAATGGGAGCAACTTACCCAGAATTGGAATGGGCCATGGATTTTAGCGGAAACGAGGAAACACTGACTCAGCGGCAAAAAGAAGTCCTGGAGATCTATCGCAGACTGAACAGACTGAATAAGCACAAAATGGAACCGATACCGGTTTGTATACTTCCTAAAAACATTAATGATTAAAAAGGGGACAAACCTGTTAGTATGTGCATTGATTGTGGTCTTCCAATCGATCGGGCAAAGTGATTTCAACAACTACCAGCCACTGCGAAGTAAAGGTCCCGTTCCCAAAGATTTTTCAACTTCCACACTTACAAAAATTAAGCAGGATAACCGGGAGGACCTGAAATCCCTGAACGGAAATAAGGAGGATTTCTTTGTTGAGCAGATCAATTATTCGATAGATGAAATCCTGCGTTCCGGAAATGTTACTTTCGGAGATACGATCAGTAAGTATATCCAGCAGTTGGGAGATAGGCTGATTGCCGGAGAAACAGACCTGAAAGGGAAACTGCGTTTTTATGTATACAATTCCACCGACGCAAATGCTTTTTCAACCAGGCAGGGAATCGTATTTGTAACCACCGGATTAATTGCTCAATTGACCTCCGAAGCACAGCTTGCATTTGTGTTGTCACATGAGATTATCCATTACCAGGAACATCACGTGTTAGATCTGTTCGAATATGCAACCAGGGAAAAGTTCTATTCCTACAACGAGAAAGCACGATTTTTAAGTAATTATTCACGCGAAAATGAGCTTGAAGCGGACCGACTGGCAGTTAAGATGGTCCATGATGCAGGTTACAGATCAAGTGAGATCAACAAAACATTTGATGTACTGCTTTATTCCTACCTGCCGTTTGAGGAGATGAAGCTGGATAAAACCTATTTCAATACCGCTGAAATGTACGTTCCGGAGATGTATTTCGACTTCAAAAGGAATGAGATCTCTGCCAAGTTTAAGTACAACGATTATTTGATGTCCCACCCGAACTTAGCAAAACGCAAAGAACAGGTAACGGATCAGGTGGGCAAATTTAAGGACTGGGAAAAACAGATCCTTTATGAAGACAGCCTGCAGTTTTTTTATATCCGTGATGTAGCCAGGTTCGAGTATGTTTTAAATAAAGTATACGAAGATGAACCTGTTGAAGCATTGTACGCTATTTACATCCTGGAGAAAAAATACCCGGAGTCAACCTTCCTGAAAAACTATAAATCACAGGCATGGCTGGATGTTATGAAGTTGACGGTAAAAAAAGAAAATACTTCCTATTCCCCGTATTCCTATTCATTGAACCGGAAAAAGCAGCGCTATTATGAAGGACAGATTTCCATCCTGAACCAGTTCATTGTGGTACTCCCCAAAACAGGAAAACTAGTCATGGGACTACGCAATATCTATGACGTTTATCAATCGGATACCACGAATGATGTAGCCAGGAAGTGTTACCAAACGGCCATCCAAATACTGGTTGAAAGCGATGATTTTGAAACAGAAAAGTTCTCGTCGAGGAATTTCACGGAAACGCTGGCGTACCTGAGAAGTCTGAAACAGGATACTTCATCCAAATCCCAGCTGCATGCTGCAGAATGGGATAAATACGCGGTTATTGAAAATCAGTCGAAAGGTGTAACCGAGGATTTCGGGATTGATTCCACGAAGTTTTACATGTACGGGATTTCAGATATTATCCGAGACAGCAATTTTGTGAAAGAGTTTAAGCATTCAGCCCTCAAAAAGAACCTTTTGGATAAGGACAATGATGATTTTAATCTTATGACAGATGCCGAGCAGGAAGAGGCGGAATATTTCAAATACGATAACGAAGTCCATCTGGATATGGATTCCATGCTGGTGTTTCAGCCAGCTGTTTTCGAAACCAACAGAACTGAAATTGATGTTTTTAAAACATTCCGGACTCGGGATTTGGTCTTTCGGGAGATCTATTCCAATGCTGAAGATCTGGATATTCAGGTAAAAAGTCTGAGCCTGAATCAGCTGGAAACATTAAGTGCAGATGATTGGAACGACTATTCGATTCTTCAACGAAGCTTAACTCGCGCAATCACAGATCATGAAAATGATTATTTTGTCCTGGATGTACCGAACCTGAACGGAATCCATTCAAAATTCAAAACCGGGAAATTGCTGTTCATGGAATACCACCACATGTATTCTCCTGATCTGAACTTCGGAAATGTAGCATTGTTTACGGTGTTGCTTCCGGTAGGATTGGTTTACTTCCCGATAGCGATCCTTTCAGGACATTACGCCGATTGGCAGTTTTATGTGCTGGACCTTAAAACCGGGGAATTGGTATTGGACAGATCTTACTACGTTAATGAACCCGCATCAAAGCACAATATCGGTTCCCGTTTAAATGGTATGTTTCATCAATTAAAACAAACAAAGAATGATTATTAGAAAAATACTTCTTTGTTGGTTATTGTTGGCATCCACTTCATTATCAATGGCTCAGGAGGTCGGGTATTACGGACGCCGCATTTTTTTGGAATTGGACGGACAGGGGCAGATTCCACTGCTTCAAAATATCTTCGGAGAACGAAAAGGTTATGTTTCTAAGGGNNTTCGGGATAGAATTCTCTCAGCGGTTTTACAAAGTGAACCTGCAGTCGATCGACGAGATTACACGCGGTTACACCGACTCAAGCGGAATGCTAATCACAGAATATCTGCCTGCAAAAGTTGCTTACCTTCCTATCCGGGAAACCGTATTTATGCCGAAACTATTTGTGGCCCTCAATGATAGCCGCGTACCTTGTGGTTTTGCAAGTGAAATCGGGATAGGGTACTCGTTGATCCAATTCCCGCAACGGGACCTGGAAATTGAACTGCTGAACCAGCAGCAACCGGATCAGACTGTGCAGGTCAAAGACAAACTGCTGGATTCACGTGCTGAAGAGTTTCGTGGATTGGTTTTTATGTACGGTTTCCGTATGAATTACCCACTTACAAAAAGAGTACTGTTCCACATTGGTTTCCGTTATCAATATGCCATGCAGTTCAATAAAAAGAAATTCCGCCGCATGGACGAGTCCGAATATTGGTTCTCCGGAAGAGAAATATGGTCGAAAGTCAATCTGAGAAGACAACTCGGGATCTTTAGTTTCGGCACCGGGCTTACATTTACCTTGTAATTACGAATTCCTGATTTGGAATCAACGCACGAATGCTAAGTTGGAAAACAAATTAAATCCGTTAACTCGAATTTTTAATTCGTAATTCGGCATTCGTAACTAGGAATTACCACGAATTATTCCGCTTCCGGTGCCAGTCTTAGTACAATTCCGTCAATCTCCTCCGAAATAGGAATCTGGCATCCCAACCGGCTGTTTGGCTTCACGAAAAATGCCTGATCCAGCATATCCAGCTCGGCATCACTTTGCTCCTCAAGCGGCGTGTCGGATTCCAGGTAACACTGACAAGTAGCACACATTGCCATTCCACCGCATTCACCCTTTACCGGAAGTTCGTAAGCTTTACAAAGTTCCATGATATTCATGTTCATGTCTGTAGGAGCGTCCAATACGTGTTCAACTCCTTCGCGGTCGATAATTGTTACTTGAATGTCTGCCATTGCATAGAATTTGCTGCAAAGGTACTAACTAACCCGATTTCAGCATAGAATTCTTCTGAAATTTCAGGAGTAAACAAACGAATGGTGTCTTACTTTCGTTAACTCTTTT
>DJFP01000049.1:1360-3976 GCA_002432565.1 Flavobacteriales bacterium UBA5869 | reverse complement strand
CTTTTTGAAGACGGATCTTTTCAGTTGAGCGAAGGAAATTACCGCTTTAAGTTCAATAACCAGGGAATGCTGGATCGAAGTTTAATCCAGGAAATCGTAGAAATGGAGGGGGCTTCTGATCAGAAGACAAGTGGCTGTACTGCTTTCGATCTAAAAAAGAACGTTCGTTATACCCTGGCTGATAATATCATTCATATAGAACGCATGTTTTCGGATCGGAACAACGATTATAAGGCTATTCCACTTGAAAAACAGGAACACCTGGTGAAAAGCGTTTGGGACGAGTATTCCAATAATTCAAACCATGTGGATGCAGGCATTATTACTGCCATTGACGGAAAAGTAATCCTGTATCAAACCTATTTCGCCATTTCGGCAAATACACATCCCGGAGTGTTCAAGCCGAAAGGTATCAATACGTATATGAGGCTGAGTATCGTAAACCTGGAAGATTACTCTGTTTCATACGAATACGTGCTGATTGATGTATACAATCCGGATTATGGAAAAAAGAAGGAAGTGTTGGATTTGTTTGATTTCAAGTGTATTGGATTGAATGCAAAACAGGAATTGCTCTTCAGCATCAGTAAAACTTCCTTTAAGGACAGGGATGCTCCGCTGCTTGGATTGAGCGACTATAAAGGAGTCGATTATTGTAAATCCGGAATAGATGTTTGGACGGTTAACTTAAGAGACTATTCCCAAAAGAAAGTCTATTCGACCGTGATTGAATCTCCAAAGAATGCTTCATCCGTGAGTTTGAATTTTGGTAATGAAGGCTGGTTATTGAGCTGGACAGAGCCAAGAGAAGAGTTTTACACCTTTCATGCGCGCCGATTTAAACTTGACAGAGACTACGATGTACTGGAAACAACAGTTCATTTTCCGTCGCAGGAATTTAAGCTGGAAAAATCCCAAACACCCAATATCCGCGTTTACAAAGATTTGATGGGAAGGGAATGGTATTGTACAGCAATCCCGAATGATCCGAAGATCTTTATGATGGATGAAAATTCCAAACTGAAAGTATGGAGCAACGACTTATTGAAATGGGATTTGAACAAGAACTTTGTATTATCGGATGCTGATTTGTTGTGCCTTCCCTGTTTGAAAGATCTTTCTTCACAGGAGATCCGAATGCTGAGTGATCTGCCGGAAGCCATTTCGTCAACTGCGCCGCATACCCGTATCTTGAAACTGAGAAAGGTCGGCAATTCGATCCTTGTTTTACACCTGGAAAGTTTGGATGAACCGAAGAATTTGAAAATGAAACAACTGTTCCTGAAAACCGGGAAAATAGAATTATAAGTGATCCGGCAGTCATCCAAAAAGATGTACTGCCGAACCTATATATAGTCGTTCCTGTCTATCCTCGGCTTAGCCGAGGGAAGGAGGATCGGAAAGCCCTCCCGTATGTACGGGAGAACTGTAATTGCTGCAAATATAAAACAAGTAGGGTCGCGATGCATCGCGTCCCTACAAGATTGTTTATTATCGTAATGATTACATCATTCCCGGCATTCCGCCTGGCATTCCATGTGAGTGCGGAGCTTCAACTTCCGGCTCATCTGCAATCACACATTCTGTTGTCAATAACATCGATGCGATAGATGCAGCGTTCTCGATTGCAATACGTGTTACTTTAGTCGGATCAATAACACCTGCTTCGTACAGGTTTTGATACTGGTCTGTGCGTGCATTGTATCCGAAATCCCCTTTTCCTTCACGTACTTTCTGAACAACAACAGCACCTTCACCACCTGCATTGGCAATGATTTGACGTAAAGGCTCTTCAATAGCACGTTTCACAATAGCAATTCCTGTTGTTTCGTCGTCATTTACCCCTGTCAGTGTATCCAATGCATCCATTGCGCGGATCAAAGCAACACCACCACCAGGTACGATTCCTTCTTCTACAGCAGCTCTTGTAGCAGCCAATGCATCATCCACACGGTCCTTTTTCTCTTTCATTTCAACTTCCGTAGGAGCTCCAATGTAAAGAACAGCAACACCACCGGCCAATTTCGCTAAACGTTCCTGTAACTTCTCACGATCGTAATCGGAAGTAGTGGATTCCATTTGTGCTTTGATCTGACCGATACGAGCCTGGATGGCATCTTTCTGGCCGGATCCGTTGATGATCGTTGTGTTGTCTTTGTCGATCTCTACTTTTTCAGCAGTTCCCAGCATATCCAAAGTAGCGTTCTCTAAAGTAAGTCCGCGCTCTTCTGTAATCACTTGTCCGCCTGTCAGGATAGCGATGTCTTCCAGCATTGCTTTTCTGCGGTCGCCGAATCCCGGAGCCTTCACAGCAGCAATTTTCAAAGATCCGCGTAAACGGTTTACAACCAATGTAGTCAATGCTTCACCGTCTACATCTTCAGCGATGATGATCAATGATTTCCCGTTCTGAACAACCGGTTCCAAAATCGGAAGCAATTCCTTCATGTTGCTGATCTTCTTATCGTAGATCAAAATCAACGGATGCTCCATTTCAGCAATCATTTTGTCCGTGTTTGTAACGAAGTAAGGAGACAAATATCCGCGGTCGAATTGCATTCCTTCCACAGTCTTAACGTCAGTTTCTGTTCCTTTAGCTTCTTCTACAGTGATTAC
>DJFP01000049.1:504-1284 GCA_002432565.1 Flavobacteriales bacterium UBA5869 | reverse complement strand
AACTGCTTTGTCGATTCCACGCTTCAAGTCCATTGGATTTGCTCCGGCAGCAACGTTTTTCAATCCTGCCGTGATGATAGCCTGAGCCAATACCGTTGCAGTAGTAGTTCCGTCACCGGCAATGTCTGCTGTTTTGGAAGCTACTTCTTTCACCATCTGAGCTCCCATGTTTTCAATAGGATCAGCCAGTTCGATTTCTTTAGCAACGGAAACTCCATCCTTGGTTACCTGTGGTGCTCCGAACTTTTTCCCGATTACTACGTTTCTTCCTTTTGGTCCTAAAGTTACTTTCACTGCATTTGCCAATGAATCAACTCCTTTTTTAAGCTTCTCACGAGCTTCAACATCAAAATAAATTTGCTTTGCCATTTTTTTATGTCTGAATGTGTTTAATTAATTATNNTTTTGAACTATCCTATGATTCCGTAGATATCTCCTTGTTTCATGATCAGGTAGTCTTTCCCGTCGATCTTAATCTCAGTACCGGAATATTGACCGTAAATAACGACGTTGTCCACTTTTACTTCCATCGGTTCGTCTTTTTTACCAGGTCCAACCGCGATTACCGTTCCTTTCAACGGTTTCTCTTTTGCAGTGTCAGGAATAATAATACCACTTGCTGTTACTTGCTCTGCCGCTGCAGGCTCAATTAGCACTCTGTCTGCTAAAGGTTTGAATGTTGTTGACATATTGTTATTCGTTTTAGATAAAATTTGACAGATTTTTTTTGACTAAGATTGTGCCAATGTACGAATTATGTCAATTTTTCATTTTACACAA
>DJFP01000049.1:0-429 GCA_002432565.1 Flavobacteriales bacterium UBA5869 | reverse complement strand
TGTTTTACTTTTGCAGGTTTCATCAAACTTGTCAAACCGATACTTGCTACTAAAATTACTGCTGCAAGTGTCCATGTTGCTTTTTCGATAAAATCATTCGTACGTTGCACACCACCAAGCTGTTGAGCAGCACCGAAATCAGAAGATAAACCTCCTCCTTTTGGGTTCTGTACAAACACCACTACGATTAATAAAACACTTGCTAATACTAGTAAAATTGAAATTAATGCTATCATTTTATGAGGTAATTTTTTTCTTTAATTCTTCAATTTGGAGTGCAAATAAACTCTTTTTTTCTGGAAATGCCAAACTTAATTGATGATAAACATGAATTGCTTTTGGAAAATTCCCCTGTGCCGCATATATTTTTGCCAAAGTTTCCGAAACCGGGATACGCTCATCATCCAAACTTTCTTTTGCTTTTTTCGA
>DJFP01000065.1:15460-16117 GCA_002432565.1 Flavobacteriales bacterium UBA5869 | reverse complement strand
GGCTACAACAGCTCAAAAAGAATTGATTTTCAGTGATTCCGCTTTCAATACGCGTCAGTTCAAGGATTATTTCCGGGCAGATTTAAAGATCAGCTGGAAAATGAACGCGAAGAAAGTAACCCATGAGATCGGTTTGGATCTGGTGAATATCCTGAATACACGAAATATTCTTGGGCTGGCTTACGCGCCTGACCTGGCAGATCCGGGCAAAGAACCGTTGGCTGAAAAGACGCAACTGGGATTCCTGCCGATTTTCTATTACCGGATCAGTTTTAAGCTGGCAAGTGGGAAAAGGATGGAATAATTCAAAATGGTGAATTAAAAATTCAAAAGTTTTAGTACTTTAATGTGATATCCGCCTCTGACAATGATTAGGACGCAGTAGGCTTTTGAGATCAACATGAGAAACAGCTGGATATACGGATTACTCGTTTTTGTACTGATCTTTTCCTGCAACAGCCCTAAAAGGCAAAGGAAGATCAATGACGGAAAGCTCTTTGAGAAACTCAAAGAACAGAAAGGCTATCTGAATGCCGAAGAACTAAAGCGCCTTGAGCGTGATTTCTCACTCAAGTTGTTGAATAAGTACGATCTTTCCGGTTATGACGAAGCTGATACTTTAGCATCGTTTTTAAGAGTTGGTAAGGATGTGTGGAT
>DJFP01000065.1:14011-15410 GCA_002432565.1 Flavobacteriales bacterium UBA5869 | reverse complement strand
ACTACATTTTTCTTTCCCGAATAATTACTGAAGGAAGGAATTGTATTAATTCACCGGTGGTGTTTAGCTTGAATGGAAAAATGGTTGACAGAGGTCTTGATTTCGCCGTTGCTGTATGGAAAAGCTCTAACCGGGATAATCCTGTTCGATGCGATTTTACCATAGAGTCTAAATCCCCGCAAAATATTGTGATGCACGTTCATGAAAAAGTCCGGGATACCGAAATGGACGAGGAAATCAGTTCGCGGAAGTATGATCTTCGTTTTGAGGTGAAAAATAACACGATTTATTTCAGAGATACGGTTTTTTATAAATAATAGCGTAATAGGCTGCTCTAACGTTTGCCGNNGAGTGGTCAATTTCCCACAATCCATCATTTCGTTCCAGGTCAAACACATCTCTCGGATGATCCGGATTCCCGGCATTTTGCTGGATGATCTCTACTTCTGCGTCCGTGACGTTGGAAACAATTACCACATGTCCGTATTCATTCGTTAAAGTGGCATCCATGATAATCAAATCACCGACCTGTGGCTTGCTCTTACTCGGATTGGTATATTGGATCAGGCCACGCTCTTTATTTAATACTCCGTCTTTCAGTCTTCCGTCAAAGAAGTCAATGGCATTTCCGTAAGCATTCGGCATTTTGTGCTTGTAATACTCGTAGTAGTACCTTTTGACAAACTCTACGCATTGATACTTCAAACCGATGTTATATCCGTCGGGAGCAGTATTCCTTCCGCTGACATTTCCCATTCCGCCGTTGTAGTAAACAATTACGTGGTTGAGACTGTCGAGCCGGTCACCGATTTGATAATTATGCGGGGAATAACTTGCATTTCTTTGGTAAAGGAAAATGACCAGCGCACTTGTGGCTGCAATAGCGAGTAATAGGAAGAGGGCTTTTTTCATGTGTGAGGAAGTTGAAGTTCGATGTTCTTTTTGACGTGTTTCAGAGCCTTTTTAGTGCAGTAAGTTTGGTAGGGAATGGAGAAAACGGGTCCTAGCATCCGGGTGAGGAGATTTCCCGGTTTGGAGAAAGTTTGGATTCTGAAAAAGATCTTTCCGGCCGTTTCTTCCACGATGAAATACGAAATCCCGCATTCCACGTGCCCTTTTAGTGTTTCGTAACTAAAGCCCAAACGGTTTTCTTCCCGGATAACTTCCTTGATCCGAACTCCGAACAGTGCTTTTTGAGAAAGCTTCGGGATAGGAGGAAGGTAAACCTGCTGCAAAATGGTGTCGCCGGCCTGCATGCTTCTTTGTTCGTCGCGCCATTGCGGGTACCCGGACAAAATGTTTTCAGGGAAAATCCTGTAATCGAAGAAAAACTCCAGATTCAGCTGGTTCAAATGCGAGACACCCGAGATCTTGATAGAACTGATTTTTTCAATTAGAT
>DJFP01000065.1:0-14002 GCA_002432565.1 Flavobacteriales bacterium UBA5869 | reverse complement strand
GGTGGGAATTTGTGCTAAAGTAATTCATAAATGAATACCCAATACACACACATCATCTACTTGCTCCAATTCTCCTCTCCAGGATTCAAAGCTTTCCGAAAGTTGTGCTTCCAGAGAAATATTCTGATTTTCCAAAAGTAATTCCTTAAAGGATTTGTAACGGAATTTTTTATTCTTTGGGCCGCCGAACTGGTCTGCGAAACCATCCGTAAAAAGTACCAGCAAGTCGCCTTTCTGATAGGAGAATTCACTTTGTGTGAACAGTTTCAAATCATGCGAGTAGCCAACTGGCTGCCGGTCGGCGTTTCGTTCTTCCAGGTCTTTTCCGGAGATATGGTAAATGGAATTGTTCGCTGCCGAGATCACGTAGCTATTTGCTTTCCTGTCAATCCGCACAAGAGAAATGTCCATACCGTCTTTGTATTCACTGCTTTTTCCTTCTTTATCAAACGCCGCAATGATTCCGGAGCGCAGTTCATTCAGGATTTCAGCCGGATTCACTACTCCTTTGTTTTCTACAATTTCATGAAGCAGGTTGATACCCAAGACACTCATTAGTGCTCCCGGAACACCATGTCCCGTGCAATCACCGACCGCAACAAAACGATAGTTCTCGTTCTGAAAAATCCAGTAAAAATCACCGCTTACANNGTTTGGAGCTTGTTCCGGCTTGGTAATAATGCTAATTGAATGCGCTGCGCATACTGGATGCTGTCGAGAACGTCTTTGTTCTTTTCTTCAATGACCTTTTTTTGTTTTAAAATGTGTTTTTGGGATTTCAGCATGTCTTCCTTGAAGAACAAAATGAAAAGTGAACAAATGATAAAGAGCAGCAGCAGGTTCACATTTCCAATNNGTTTCGGACTGCTCAAGAGAAGTTATGAAGGGTTTGTGAAAATGCAGCCAGGTAATCAGTCCGAAGAAGGAAACAATGGCAAAGGCAATAAATCCCTGGATAGTCTTTCGACGGTCGAACATGACAGCGCTGATCATACACATGATCAAAAGGTAGAAATGAAGGTTGGTCTGCAGACCGTAAGTGAGCGTGCCTTCGATGAAATAAATAAATCCGCAGCAAATGTGCAGGAAGAAAGCTTGTGTGTAAAACCTTTTCCGGATCAGGAAGAAAGTGATCAAACTGGCCAGGAAGAAAAAGCCGTTATTGAGAATTCCGATCGGTTCGTGATAATAGAAATAGATCGGTGTATAGAAAAATAGGGTTACCGCGGTCAACAGGGCAATCAGGTTCCCGATTCGGATCTTTCGATTCAGGGAATCGGTGTTCTCAGTAGTAATTCCGTTGTTGAGTATCTGCGCAATCATTTCGCATCAAATATACTATAGGATATTACGTAGCAACCCATAGGGGGNNCTACGGGCGATTCTCCGTAACTTTGGACTATGAAACCATTGAGAAAAGACATCAAACCGGGTATGCTGGTAGCATTTGTTCAAAAGAAACACCAGGCAAGCGGAGAATTAACGGAAGGAATTGTGAAATCAATCCTTACCAGCGCGCCTTCACATCCGCACGGGATCAAAATCATGACGGTGGATAAATTGGTAGGAAGGGTGACAGAAATCCTGGACAGCGACGTGGATTGAACTTTTATAAAACACGTAGGCACGCGATTAATCGCGTGCCTACGTGTTTATTGATATTGATTGATCTTACAAATCAAATTTGATTCCCTGTGCCAATGGCAATGAATCCGTGTAATTGATCGTGTTTGTCTGACGGCGCATGTATACTTTCCATGCATCCGATCCAGACTCACGTCCACCACCGGTTTCTTTTTCACCACCGAAAGCTCCGCCGATCTCAGCACCCGAAGTACCGATGTTTACGTTTGCAATTCCACAGTCAGATCCTGCCTGTGACAAGAATGCTTCTGCTTCTTTCAGGTTGTTGGTCATAATTGCTGAAGACAATCCTTGTGGAACTCCGTTTTGAAGCGCGATCGCGTTCTCAACACCTCCGGAATACTTCATTAAGTACAATACCGGTGCAAATGTTTCGTGCTGAACGATCTTGAATGTATTCTGAGCTTCCGCGATTGCAGGTTTTACATAGCATCCGCTTTCGTATCCTTCTCCTGAAAGAACACCGCCTTCAACCAATATTTTTCCACCTTCTTCAACAACTTGTACCAACGCATTCTGGTAAGCAGCTACTGCATCTTTATCGATAAGCGGCCCCACGTGGTTGTTTTGGTCCAAAGGATTTCCGATTTTCAATTGCTTGTATGCATTTACCAACGCATCTCTTACTTTATCGTAAACAGATTCGTGGATGATCAAACGGCGTGTAGAAGTACAACGCTGTCCTGCTGTTCCTACTGCACCGAATACAGCTCCGGGAACCACAATTTTCAAATCAGCACTTTCTGTAATGATTACCGCGTTGTTTCCGCCCAATTCCAATAGGTGGCGTCCCAAACGTTTTCCAACTGCTTCACCGACAGCTTTACCCATACGAGTAGAACCTGTTGCGGAAACCAATGGAATGCGTGTATCGTTCGACATCAGTTTTCCCAATTCGGCATCACCGATCAACAAACAGGAAACTCCTTCCGGAACTCCGTTTGCTTCGAAAACTTCCTGAGTCAATTTTTGACATGCAATTGCCGTCAAAGGTGTTTTTTCGGATGGCTTCCAGATACAAACGTCACCGCAAACCCAAGCCAAAGCTGTGTTCCAGTTCCAAACAGCTACCGGGAAGTTGAATGCAGAAATAATTCCTACGATCCCAAGTGGGTGGTACTGCTCATACATTCTGTGTCCCGGACGCTCAGAGTGCATCGTAAGACCATATAATTGACGGGAAAGACCTACTGCGAAATCACAGATGTCGATCATTTCCTGAACTTCTCCTAAACCTTCTTGCAATGATTTCCCCATTTCGTAAGAAACCAATTCTCCTAGAGCCTGCTTCTTCTCACGGATTTTTTCTGCCAATTGGCGGATAACTTCTCCGCGTTTTGGAGCAGGGATCATTCTCCAATATTTGAACGCTTCCTGGGCTTTCAAAACTACTGCTTCGTATTCTGCTTCTGTTGCGGAAGAAACCGATGCAATTACTTGTCCGTCAACCGGTGAAATTGAATCGATTTGTGCTCCACGTGTGTTAAACCAATATCCTCCTGTGGAAGCTCCGCGGTTTACCGCTTCAATTCCCAATGTTTTTAATGTTTCTTGTATTCCAAGATCTGTTGCTGTTGCTGACATTCCTTTTCGATTAGTTTGTGCAAAATTACACAATTTTGATGAGTTAAGTTGTAACTTATGTTAAGGTTTTGAAATCTACAGAAAACATCCAAATTTCAATCGAAATAATTTAAATAGAGGGCGTTTTTCAGAGCTTCATTAACTTCGAATGACTTAATTGATTTCCGCTCTTCGTTGCCAAAACATAGATTCCTTTTTGCTGATTAGTCAAATCCAACTCCCAGTCTTTATCGGGATTGATCCGCTGAGTAATGAGCACGCCCGAAATACTGTAGACAGAAACTTCTTCTACCGGCTCGGAAGAGCGGATGTGGAAGATACCGGTTCCCGGATTGGGATAAACCTCAAGATTAATTTCGGTTGATTCAGAAACGGACAAATAACCAACAGCAGTTATAGCAGTGTTTGTAACTATCGGTGCATTGTAATCGAAATAAATGGAAGCCTTATTTTCTATCGTGTTTCCAAGTCCCAATGGGGAAAATGGTTTGATACGATATTGGACGAAACCATGGGATTCCGGTTCATTACTCATACTGTCAGCCAACCAGATATTGTCAAATTGAAAGGACAAAGAATCGTGCTGAATTTTGGATTCAACCGGATCGCTGGCGTGCATCAGCTCAAAGGTAGATGGGTCTAAAAGCGGATCAAGCAGATCAGTAAGCCTGATATTTATAGCCGGTGCAGTACCTGTATTTTGAAAATGAATGGTATATGTCAGGTAATCGTTATAACCCGGAAGTACCACTGTTGGGAATACTTCTTTAATGTTCGGGTCATAGGAATTTCCTACGGCATAGCACAAGTCCATTTGATTGTTTAATAAGCTGCCCGTTTCATCCGGTGATGTCAAAATAACAGTCACGCAGACGGAGTCTCCGGATTGAGCCGTTTGGTCTACAAGAAAGTTCATCAGAAAAGGGTCTTGCCAGTTGATATTTGAAAAATTACTAACAGCGTAAGTGATCGTATTTCCGTTTACCTGAGCAGGTTGTGGAAATCCTAAAAGAGGAATTCCTGCATATGTTACAGGACCCGTAACGGAAACGGTCATTTCACCCCAGATGCTGTCCAGACAAGAAGCCGGGAAATTACCGAACTGATTGCCTGCAAAAACTAATAGACCATGTGTTTGTCCCGGGAAAACGATTCCTGTCGGCGCAATTGTGGTAATAGCTAAATCATTCGTGTTTGCGCATGCAATGACAAAATCGATACTGTCTACCAGGTTGTTTAGGACAGAAATGGTGTTTTCAATAGTACAATTGGAAGAGTAAGCCGTACCAGCAGTATCAACCACCAAGTGATAAGTTCCGTTTGGTAATTCAAAATAGTAACCTCCGAAATTGTCCGTGTAAGCCAGAGCCACAAAATTTCCGGAATTGTCAAACACGTTTAAGCGGACATTCCCCACTGCAGCATCGGATGTATCAACACTGCAATTGGAATTTTGATCCGTGTAAATGGTTCCTTTTATTCCATGTGTATAATTGGACACACAGTTATACGGGTTGTTCCAGGTACTATTTGTACAAACAGGTGTATTTCCGGTATAGGATCTATGTGTGGGAACACAAGTAAAAGAATTACCTGAAATATCCCAGGTATACAGCTGCTGGGTGTTTTCCGGTAAATTTTCAAAACAAGTTATCTGATTGTTTTCACAGCGTAAAAATATCAACGTTGAAGGAAGATAAGGTAATGTTGTTAGAAGATTATTTGGAACTGCTAGTGAGGTTAATGAATCAGGTAGTTCGGGCAATGAAGTCAATTGATTCATACCGCAATGCACGGCTGTAAGAGATTGGGGTAAATCAGGAAGTTCCGTGATTTGATTTTGTGCGCATTCAAGGATATACAATGAGTCGGGTAGTTCCGGGATTTCCGTAAGAAGGTTTCCATTGGCATACAATCCAATCAATCCGGCCGGAAGATCAGGCAGTGAAGTAAGCGTGTTGAAATTGATGAACATATGCTCCAGGTTGGCAGGTAATATAGCCGGTAATTGAGAAATTTGATTGACTTCCGCATAGAGCATAACCAGGTCATCCGGTAAGCCGTTCAGAGAAGTAAGCTGGCAATTTGAGACAGCTAATTCTTGCAAATGTGTTGGTAACGCAGGAAGCACTCCGCCAAGCAAGGGATTTCCCGAGCAATGAAGTTCTTGTAAAGTAGCCGGCAAAGAAGCAAATGAGATTATTTGATTGCCCATACAATGAAGTACCGTAAGACTGTCAGGTAAAGCAGGCAAGGAAGAACCAAGATTATTGTCATCACAATAAAACGTTCTCAGGCTTTGTGGAAGTACCGGCCAGGTGATCAGGTTGGGTACATTATTCAATTGCAATTCCTTTAAATTGGAAGGAAGTGCGGGAATAGTAGTAATGGGCAGGTTATTTCCACGCAAGGAGATCAATCCTGAAAGAAATTGAATTCCATCCAGGTTTGTAGCACCTACAAAATTAATATCTATGGAATCAATATTCATCAGATCCGGAGAAGTCGTATCTAATTGGTTTGTATTAACGATACAGGTCGGATGGTTTATTTGGATCCAAAGCGCCAGATAGGGATCAGGAATAGTGTAGTACTGAGCGTGGGATTTGGCCCCGAAGGTAAGCAGCAATAAAAAGGATAGGGCAATTTTTGTAAGGTAACAGTTATTCATAAGGAATGATTTAAGTGTAGTAAATCAGAATCAAAACTAATCATTGTCTTTGAGTTATACGAATATAATGAGTGAAAACGAGTTGATAATGTGTGAAATATAAGACAGAACGAAAAAATCAGAAAGTGTATGACCCGGAATCGATCTCACAGCATCCTGAAGAGTTTGAATCGAAAATCCGATTTGCTATTGTTCCTCTGTGATCCATTTGGAGTAGCCTTCATTGAAGGCTGTTTGATTCTGCTTAATTTTCCAAAGAAAGCTTTCAATATCGAAATGAAAAGGAGGGGTGCATTGTTGGATCCCCACAACTTTGGCAATGGGTATGGGCTTTATTTCACTGGCAGCAATAATAGCTATTTCTCCGATTGTCAAGGTTCGTTTGTTTCGATCGGAATGCACTTTGGTCTTAGTTGAATCACTAAAATGCGCTTTTAAATATGGAAGGATTTCTGTTCCGCTGCCGATCAGTTTGCGACCGCTTTTGCATGTTTCGATCTGGTCCGAATCGGTTATTTCGGTGGCAATTCCGGAAAGGGATTGTTTGATTTCGGAAGCAATACGCAGTTCTTTATCGGGTTCGGGGAGCAATCTGCCATCGGATGTGGCTATTTGCTCTGAGCAGGAAGCGAGTGCAAGTATTAAACCAACCAGGATGCTGTATGATTTCATAAAGTTTTTCATAGGGTCTAAATTTTGTGCTGCCTTCTTTTGCGAATCCATGAAATGACTAAACCAATAGCAAGCAGGATTAAAGCTGAACCAATTGCATATTGAGCAAGTGACTTTCTTAATGCAATACCGTTATCAAAGATCGGGCAGGTGATAACAATAGTACCTATTAGCAAAGACAAAAGTGCCCAACCGATTTTGGAAGTGATATCACCGGTATATAGACCAAGGATTCCCCAGAGTAATTCTTCGATTATTGATTCTTTTTTCTCTTTGTTGGACGGATTCATAGTTGGGTTGTTTTTTCCACCAATTCTTTGAAAAGAAGTTGCGAGTTTTTAGTATAACTTGACCAACAAGGATAAACCGGGAGATACATGAAGTAATTTTCAATTCTTAATATAGATCTAAAAGTATCCTCTTCACTTAATGCACAACTTGCTATTAGCTGATGTTGCTGAATTTCTTGCTTAAGTTTAAGTAAATGATCATTCAAAGATTTACAGACTAGTAAAGCGAGTTTGTCGCCATTGTTGTTTGTAAATATGGCCCTTCCTATAAAATCACCATTCACAAACATGTCTTTTCTAATATTAGTTGTATCAATGCTTAAAGTCCAGCTTGAATCTGTTCTCAGTTTGAAGGCATTTTCAATTTTCGTAATATCTTCTTTCTGCCCGTATGCCGAAGAAAGAAACAGTGCTGTATAAGTTATTAGGGTGATTAATTTTTTCATTCTATCCAACCCCTTCAATCTGCTTCAAATGCTGTTCTACCTGGAATTTATTGAAATTGTCCCACTTCGGAACCGTTTTCGGTTTGTCTCCCAGCATATTGTCGATGCAGGTATTGTGGTCTTTGTATTTCTCGTGCAATACTTCAATGATCCGGAAGAAAAAGGCATCCAGCATCGTAATTGCGTCGAATGCGGATTGGAGCGCTGAAAGGTTTAGTACTCCCAGTACTTCCTGTTTTTCTTCAGAAGTAATTTTTGTTTGATAACCAAACTTCAGCGATTTGAACACGAGGTTGTTCCAGACCACACTGTCGTGGCACCACGGCACATCCGGAACGTNNCGGAACTCGAAACCACTTTGGTACATTTTTTCCTGGTTGAAGTCCAAACCGATATCTGAAAGCAGTTCGTAGTCAAAGGCTGATTCGACCTGGTCGCGCCACCAAATGTTTTGTTCTTTTTCAAACCTTAGGAGTTTCCGGAATTCTTCTACCTGGTAAGTCAGGATCTTTCCTTTCGCCATGACTTTGTTGAAGGTTCCCACTCCGGTATAACGCGACATAGCATTTCGCATGGAACCACCGGCGAATTGGTGGTTTAACCCGTGTTTCGTGCTGATGACCTGCATGATATCCGGACTGCCCAGCGTTGTTATGAAAAGCGGTTCGAACCACTGAAGCATGTAAATTGCATTGGCATGTTTGGCTTCAAACCCCGCATAATCTACGATCCGGCTGTTTTCAGTCAGCGTTGGCAGGGTCATGTGGAAATGGTAAGTACCGTTATTGAACAGCACAATGTTTTCCTGGTTAGATACAAACATGTTGAACCCGATGTTGTAGTCCGGGAAATGTAAGTGCCCGTTCAGGACACCTGATTCATTGATTTTATCGATAAAGAGCTTCTTGGTAGCAGCCAGCTCATCGCACGAATCGGGAATGGTTCTGTTTTCAAAGTACCTGGTCACAAATTCGATCGAATCACCGTCAAAATTCACAGATCCCATCGGGTTGGTCTTTTGGGTCAGCATACTTTGGATATTGTAAGGCTGAGTTTCCAGGAAGTTTTCCAAAATAGACTTTCCGAGGTATTCCGGGTTATCTGCCGCCGGATTGGTCGAAGCAATCGTTTTATGCTGGTAGTTTAAATCAATTTTATCCAGTGAATGGCTATTGATCATTCGGCTTACCCGGTAATTGTGATCTTTAGTCAGGCCGTTTTCCAGCACAGATGCCAGTATTCCTGATTTATAGCACTTTCTATAATCGATGCTGTAGCGTTCGCAGCCAATTTTTTCTTGTATGAATCCACCGGAAACAATCATTGATTCTTTGAATTGCATGTAGGTTTCGTTTTCTAATCCAATTCCCCAATAGTATTTTTGTTTCGGTTTCTCGTTCATTTAGTTAATTGACTTTATAAGTAGTTTAATTTACGGATGGTGTTTTTTTAGTCGTGGTAAAAGAATACATGCGAAGAATACCGCTCGTGGTTCCACCAGTCTTTCCGTGCTTTTGCAAAATAGTTGTAATTCAGTTTCCCGGCCTGCGACTGCAGAGGATATTTAACCACGCCATTTTCACGGTACGCTTTTTTGGCAGCAGTTTCCGGAACAATGGGTGCGATGTGGCCCGAAAGCCCTTTGATTTTCCGTTTGGCACAAATGATTCCCACTCCGCCTTCTTCGTTTACTTTCCGCTGGATCTCATCCAGGTCCGTCATTTGCTTCCAGCCGAAACTTGGTCCCCATTCCGACAGCCAGTCGTGGATAGCGCTCGAATAAATGCGATCTACCGTTTCTTCAAAAACCGGCTTTACGTCTTCTCCCGCCAATACTCTTTCCAAAGCTTCGGGTGTCCACCAGACAGTTGGCAGGTAAACTTGTGCAAAGTAACAGAAATCATACGAATACACATTGCAATACGTATCTTCCGGAGTTCGCTGGTAGCGCAGGTTGTGTTTCACATCCAGTTTTTCGATCAGTTTTTCGATGCTTGCCCGTTTGGTTTCCGCACTCGTCAGATCGCGGTAAGGAATATCCGGATCACTGAGCGGATGCGGTTTTTCTTCCATAGAGTCCAGCCGCGATTTCGGGCTCGGCAATAAATGGGCAGGTTTTATCCGCATATCCGGAGTTGGATTGTCGACCGGTGTTTTCACAGTTGTTGCTATCGTTTCTTCTTTCATGTTGAACGTTTTGATTGACGCGCAATGAGTACCTCCCGCTGTGGCGGATGGGTAAAGTTACGATTTCAGAATGAATTAGTGATTTAAGATCAGAAAGTTTGCGATAGAGCAGTGTAAGGTATCCGGGTTTGATTTTTATGCTGCATGTATTAGTCCTTTGTAACTCTTACAAGGTTTTTAAGTAATCTAACAGGTCTCTCTTATCGGGATCACTCATTTTCCAAATGACTCCAATGTTTGCTTTTTGCCCGTTACTTTTTAAATCGTGATCGATAAAACGGAAAAACAAACTGTCCGTGTATGGGATCGGGTAATAGTTTGGATTTGACAAAACTCTAAATCGGATGGAAATACCATTCATTCGGTCTCCATTTTTTCCGTGACAAGCTTTGCAATTGGTTGCTATTTTGATCCGTGAGGCATTTTTATCCAATAACTTTTCACCTTGCAGATTTTTTCCTGTTTGATAGATGGCTTCTCCATTCGTCCTGAAAATTTGTTTGCTGCAGGATAAAAACAGAAAGATCAGGAAGCTTAATAAATAAATTCTGTCGGTTTTCATGGATTCTATTTTTGTTTGAGTAAAGACAAAATGGTCAGGCCAAATGCAGCAACAGCGGCTATTGTTCTGATCCTGTGCCAGGTATTCCAGGAGTGTTCAAAGGTCTTTCTCATGAGGGAGATTTCGCTTTCGGTTGCGCTTGAAAGCTGAAAATTTGCCAACCGGTCATTCAATGGAATATTGCAGCCTACGGTTACTCCAAAAACTCCGATGAAATAGAGGATTGAAGCTGAGAGCAACAGATAAAATGCAGCCCCTTGCTTATAACTTAACCAGCTTGCAACCGGAAGTATCAGTAAACTGCCCATAAAACTTATGAAGAAATAGGGATTTTGAATGGTTTTGTTGATGGATTGGAAAGCCTGCAGGTATGCATCATTTTGTAAATGGCCCAATCCTTTAATGACCGAACAGTCGTACCCATAAAATAGACCGGCTAAAAGACCTGTGAGTAGAGTTGCTGTGATTTGAAATAGAGAGATAATACCCGTATTTTCCATATTGCTCATCATTTTAAAATTAAATGTGAGACAAAATTAGGGCGGCACTATCCCCGGAAATAGAACAAAACCGACAAAATTCAGTTTGCTGATTTAAAAGCCAAAGGTGTTTTTCCGGTGAATGCTTTGAATACCTTGATGAAGTGAGATTGGTCTGCAAATCCATTTGCGTAGACAATATCGGTTAGTTTGGTGTAGTCTTTCACTGTCAGTTGCTGGAGTGATCCCTGGAATTGGATCATCTTGGAAAATTGCTTGGCAGTGACACCAGCGCAGCGGGAAAATCTGCGTTCAAAGGTCCTTTCCGTTAAATGAAGTTCGGTGTAAAGCTCGCTGATGATTACCAATCCTTTTTTACGGATGATTTTTTGAATGGCCAGAGCTATGGGTAGGTCAAGATCTTCTTGTTTACTGATAAATAGTGAGTGAAGTAAACCGGAGATGATTTCGATTCTTTTCTCAACGTTCTGGGTCTTGTTTAACTGCTTCAGTGTATCGGTTCCCAAATGATTAGCCAACTGATCCAGGTTGTAACAGTTGTCGTTGAGATCCTGGGGTTCCACGTTAAAAAAACTTTTAAGTACAAACGGATACAATTGAAAAACGATGAGCTTGTATGTGCCGGTCATTACCAACTCAATGGGTTTGATGGTTTGCCCGTATAAAAACAGGGGAGGCATGACCTTGTCGTGTGGATTTACCAAAAGTCCGTTAGCTGTTTCCTGGAAGATCAAACCGGGATACCCATCTGCAAAAAAAGGAAGGATCGTTTTTACATCCTTTTCGCTTTCTTCGAAAATCAGGATACTCTTTACGAATAAAGCAATGGATTTGTCAGGATTGATTGTTTCAAAATTCATTGTCTTGTAAAAGGCTATCTGGTGTTCATTCATTCATTCTTTACAAATTTACGCCTTCATCCAGGTTTTCCCAAACCATGGCCACTTTCCCTCTTGTCCGCATGGCTTCAATGTAGCCGATTGCTTCGGGAAGTCTTTCAACCGGGAAAATGTGCTCGATGTGGGGAGTGATTTTCTTTTCCTTCACTAAAGCTGCCAGCGTTTCCAGGTCTTTGGAATTGGCCTCAGCGGTGAATTGTGTTAAAGAGAATTTGCTGAAAACGTTTTTCAATAAGGTCGAAACCATCCTTCCCACAGTGGTGAAACCAACCATGACCCCGCGCCGGCCCATGCGTTTATAATCGCTGAAAGTCAGGTTCCCGTTGGTGTCAATCACCAAATCGTATTTCCCGGTGTGTTGATGGATATTTTCCCGGTCGTAGGCAATGACCTTATCTGCACCCAATGACTGCACAAAGTCTGCATTCTTAGCCGAACAAACAACTGTGACATGCGCTCCGTAAGCTTTGGCGATCTGAACGGCAAAATGTCCCACACCTCCCGAGCCGCCATTGATCAGGACCGTTTCTCCTTTTCTCAAAAGACCGTGAGTGATAACAGCCTGTAAAGCGGTTAGTCCTGCGATGGGTACGCACGCCATTTCTGTAAAGCTGCTTCCTTCGGGCATAAGGGCGCAGATCTTTTCTTCTGCACAGATATACTCCGCAAAAGCCCCGCCAGAGAGTGATTCTCCAAAGACGTGGTCACCAACTTTGAATCGGGTGATATTCTTTCCGGCTGCTTCCACAATTCCGGCAAAGTCAGCGCCGGGGATGAGGTCTTTGGGTTTGAACAATCCGAAGGTCAATCGGGCAAAGTAGGGTTTTCCGCGCAGAATATGCCAGTCGGCCGGATTGGCAGAGTTTGCAAAGACTTTAATCTTTAATTGATTATCCTTTAATGCCGGCTGTTCGACCTCTTCCAGTCTTAAAACTTCTGGTCCGCCGTACCTGGTTTTGGTGTAAGCTTTCATGTTGCGTTCTGATTCGTTATTCGTGATACGGGTTCCGTAATCCGAAACCTTTGAACCAAAATTAGGCGGTTTTAATTTCCGGGTTCCGCCTGTTGTGAAGAAAGACCGGATAACGGTGCCCGGCGGTCGGTGGAGATTTTGAATGTTTTGATTAGGGATGAGTTTTTATGCATTATCCCAATTCCTGATTTCTTTACAGTTAATTTCAAATACAGTTTTTTTACCGGATGCTAAATAGTCTTTTTCGAAAATTATAGAATCATTTTCAAACCTGAGGGGTATTATAAATCCCTTATCTGCTTTAGAGATTTGTGCGAACTTTTTTGTTTTTAAGTCTATTAATGTTAATGCAGTAATTGGTCCTTTGCGGTAATCAGTGGTTAACCATTCTTGTAACGCTAAATAGTTTGATTCCGGATGCCATTTAAATTCAAATCCGAATAGTTTGTTTTCGATCAGTTTTCCGTCCAGTTTAATCTTGTAAAAGCTTGGCCCAAACCTGATTTCACCTTCAAATATGAAATCAAATCCGTGGACTTTTCCGGGAGATTTATATATTCCTGTTTCTTCACTCATAAGGTGTAAAATTTATTGCCTGTGCGGGCAAATTTAATCGATCTGCTCCAAACCTTTCGGGAAGTGAACCCCGGGTATTCAATCTCTGCTGGTTACAAGCCGGTCTCACGAAGTTACAAAGCAATCTTCCGAGCGTTACAAGTCAATCTCACGAAGTTACAAAGGCATCTGCAAGTGCTTACAAGTCAATCTGAAGGTCTTACAAACCAATCTCCAGGAGTTACAAAGGCATCTCGCGTAGTTACAAGACAGTTTCACAGAGTTACAAAGCAATCTCCGGGCATTACAAATTCATCTCCAGGCCTTACAAAGTGATCTTCCGTGCGTTACAAGTCAATCTCACGGAGTTACAAACCAATCTTCAGGAGTTACAAAGCAATCTCAGGGCATTACAAGTTCATCTCCAGGCCTTGCCTCAAGCTAGCTTTAACGGAAATCTCGTTCCCATCAAATCTATTTCCAACACAGTTTGATCGCCGGCGTAATTTCGTGCACTGAGTGATTACTTTCAAATGCTTTGCGGTTACCTCAATTAATTTCTCCGCATAATTGGTACTTTGATTTCTTTCCGTCCAATACTTTAAGATCTCACGACGTTGTTTTGCAGCAGTTTCCGTCCAGACTACTTTTGGTTTAGCCATTCAAGGTCATTTTTGTCCAAATCACTCTGAGAGATTAGTCTGCCTTGCTGAATGTCCGTTTCACTCATTTCAAGCATCAGCTTTTGCTCTTCTGTCAATTTGATTTTCTCACCNNCTGATCTTATAGAGACGAAGCAATTTTGAGCTATGAGGTACTCTTGTACATTATTGCAGTATAGTAAAAAAAATCTCTGCAAGGCACGAGCGGATCCCGAAGTATCAGGACAAATGCTCGCGCCGGCGTCGATTGAATCAATTTTATTCTTAAGCCCATTCGGCTGTTAACTGTTTGGTAGATACATTGATCCGCGTAAACATATTCATCACAGAGATAAAAAGTACCAAAGCAGCTATTTC
>DJFP01000282.1 GCA_002432565.1 Flavobacteriales bacterium UBA5869 | reverse complement strand
CAAAAGATTATGCGGTTGGCGCATGAAATCCTGGAGAATACTTATGGAATTCCCGAATTGTTTATCGGCGGGATCATCGGAAACGGAGAAACCTTTGCTCAGCAGATCACGGAAATAGTTCGAAAGAACAGTTCCCAGGCGGTAACGTATTTCAAAATCGAACTGGACAAGGACCATCCGCTTGACTCGGAAATCAACTGTTCCATTGATCCGACGCTCTTTCACGGAAAATTAGTCATCCTCGTTGACGATGTGATCAATTCCGGGACTACTATGCAGTATGGCGTGATGAAAATCCTGGAGCAGCCTGTAAGAAGTGTCAAAACAGTTGCGCTGGTTGACCGTATGCACCGCAGATATCCTATTAAATGTGATTTTGTAGGAATGACTTTAACAACAACCTTGGGTGAACGCGTGGAAGTAATGCCTTCTAACGGTTCGCTGGAAGCTTTTTTGGTATAAAGGGGCTTCGACTCCGCTCAGCCGCCTTTTCGGAATAAGTAAAATTCAAGGACACTGAGCGGAGTCGAAGTGTGAATTTGAATTTACATGAAACGAATAACAGAATCCGAAAGCAATCATCATGACCTTGACAGTAAGTCGACAAGAGATTTGCTGATCGGGATCAATGAAGAAGATCATACTGTTCCATTGGCAGTGGAAAAAGAAATCCCGCAAATTGAAAAATTAGTAGACGGGTGCGTTGAACGCATGCGCGACGGTGGTCGTTTGTTCTATATGGGAGCGGGAACCAGCGGGCGTTTGGGAATTGTTGATGCCAGTGAATGCCCTCCTACTTTCGGTGTTCCGCACGGAATGGTGATAGGAATTATTGCCGGCGGAGACCAGGCAATCCGAAAGGCCGTTGAATTTGCGGAAGACGACCGAGAACAAGGCTGGAAAGACCTGGAAGCTTTCAACATCACGGAAAAAGATATTGTAGTAGGAATTGCAGCTTCGGGAACAACACCTTACGTACTCGGAGCTTTGGAAACCGCTAAAAAACATGGAATTCTTACCGGAGGAATTTCCTGCAACCCCGGTTCTCCTTTGAGCCAACTGGCAGACATCGCCATTACTCCGGTTGTGGGACCGGAATTCGTTACGGGAAGTACCCGCATGAAGAGCGGAACAGCGCAAAAATTGGTTTTAAACATGCTTTCCACAGCTATCATGATCCGCCTGGGACGCGTGAAAGGGAATCGTATGGTAGACATGCAGTTATCCAATGAAAAACTGGTCGACCGAGGCACAAAAATGGTTATGGATGCAACCGGACTGGATGAACAACAGGCGAACGAATTGTTGATGAAATATGGTTCGGTGCGCGCTGCTGTTGAAGCTTACACCAATAGATAGAAACTTAAATTACCTGAATCAATATGATTGGATTCATATTCCTCTCAATGATAGTGTTACTAATAGCCCTTTCTTGGGGTATAGTAAAACTTTCCAAACCTGCCAGTTCAAATACAAATGCAGTAATTGATTCTTCCATCCTATTTATCTTCTTCATCGGTCATATTAGTATAATACTGAGTAACTATTTATCGCCATATGCAGAATATTATGTGCAAATAGACCGTGTCGATTCTGCATACACACCTATCTCTTTCGAGCACGCGCCAAGTTTTGTTTTCTTCTACGTACTGAATCTGATTGCCAGCTTCTTTGTTTGGACAAAAGGAAAAAAACTTCCACCACTCACTTTTGCACTGGCTGTTTGTGCCATGATTTACTGGACTATCATTTGTATTCCATGGACTATTCAATTTTTCTATAACAGCGATCCCAAAGAGAATTATAATCCGGGAACAGCCTGGTTTTTCATGCTTGCTCCAATCAGTTTCATACTATTCAATGGTTCCATATTCCTTTCTCTGATTAAAGACAGAGACACGAACTGGGTTAGGAATCAATACAAAAATAAGTTCCTGAATTACCTGAACAATAAACTCATCGACTCGCAAAAAAGAAGTATCTGGATTTTAATAATCTTCTTACCGTTCCTGGTAACAATTCTATGCATTTTAATGATTTTCGGTCAATACCCGGATTCAATGATCAAAGTTTTTACTGATACAACTACCTGGACCTTGTCGCAAAAAAGCCATCCGCCATTTTTAGATCACCAGGGACATTATTTGTGCACTGTAGCAGCCTGTGGTTCTCCACAAATTGTGAAACCACAACGAATCGGTTTGAGAAACGGCAATCCGATCATTGTTAATCGACAGTTGTCTATT
Organism: Flavobacteriales bacterium UBA5869; assembly: GCA_002432565.1. Classification (GTDB taxonomy): domain Bacteria; phylum Bacteroidota; class Bacteroidia; order Flavobacteriales_D; family Crocinitomicaceae; genus Fluviicola. The sequence goes on along the minus strand of DJFP01000282.1, from coordinate 1,164 downwards.
GCCAATGCCTTTGAGAACCTGATCGAAATCAAGTTTCCAAAGACACATCGGATCATCCGCAGGAACTATGACAAATATGGATATCCACTTTCAAAAAGGATTACCAGTCGATTTGGAGCAAATCTTACCTATCTGCTCATGAAACCTTTAGAATGGTTCTTCCTCGTATTCATTTATCTTTTCAGCTTAAAACCGGAAGAATTAATCCATAAGCAATACAGAAATCCTTCGTAATTTGGCGGATTAATGAATGATGCAAAACCAATTCTTCATACATCAGACTTAACAGTCAATCGTCCGGAACCGATAACGGAGAATATCCCGGTACTGGAGTATTCTAAGAACATTGATCCGAAATATGCCGTAGAAGCTTTGCTGGAAGGAAATTATGTCTTGGTTGCAGATCAGTTCAGCAGCGGAATTGCCGTTTTAGATGAATTGAAGAAAAAGCTGTCGAAAAATAAGACCTATGATTCTTTTCAATCCCAGCGCAGTTACCGGGATACTTTCCGGAAAGCTGCTCAATTACTACTCATCGAAATTTCCGACCATAAACTGCATGTGCGAAAAGCCCCGGAAATCGGCTGGATCAAAATCCTGTACCCGGAACTTCCTGATTTTTCCCTTCCGTTTACAGACGTACAGGGATTAAACAGCTCCTGGCAGTGGTACGAAAAAGGAATCCGCATTCCCGGGCTGAAAGAAACTCTTCACCCATTTTACGGAACATATTTCCCTACCCGCTTCGAGCACATTGAATTGTTTGTTGCTTATCTCAAAGCTTATCCAGGTAAAAAAGACCGTGCATTTGACGTCGGGATCGGAAGCGGTATTTTAAGTAAGCTATTACATCAGTTTGGTTTTAAAGAAGTTAACGCTTCAGATATTAATCCGAATGCACTGATTGGAAATCTTTATAAGAACGAACTCGTAGACGATCAATCTCGACTGATCGCTACGGTTCCCAAAGAAAAGATCAATTTATATTACGGGGATTTATTTGCAGAATCAGGAGTCAAATCGGATTTAATTGTATTTAATCCTCCCTGGATTCCGCTACCAAAAGAAGTTTCCGGAATTGACCTCGCTATTTACTACGACAAGGAATTATTCCCGCGCTTTTTCGAAGAAGCTCACAAACACCTTAACCCGGAAGGACAAGTG
>DJFP01000078.1:16592-30416 GCA_002432565.1 Flavobacteriales bacterium UBA5869 | reverse complement strand
TGAAAGAGAAACTATTTGAAAAATCAGGACCCAAATGCCCGATTGATGTATCCTACATTGTTCGGGTAAAAAGGTTTCTGTGTGTAAGAGATTAAAAACCCTCAATTTAAAATTTAACAATTATGAAAAGATCAACATTTATGGTGGTTGCAGGACTTTTGTCCGTTTCCATGTTAGCCGTTAGCTGTAAAAAAGAAGAGAAAGATGATACACCAGCTCCAACACCCACACCGACGCCGTCTTTGTATACGCGCCTTGGAGGTGACGGGGCAATTACCGCTGTTACCGACCAATTCATTCAAAATGTCTTGGCAGATCCTACGATTGCCGATAATTTCCAGGCAACGGGATCAGATCCTTACAGATTCGCACTTTTCCGCGAACGTTTAATTGACCAGTTATGTGCAGCTACGGGTGGACCTTATACTTACACCGGTGCAAACATGTACGATGCGCATGATGGAATGAATATTACAGATGCTGAGTTTGGGGCGCTTGTGAGTGCATTGGTTGCTTCGCTGAATCAATTCAATGTGCCGGCTGCTGAGCAGAATGAATTGCTTGGTATTTTAGGACCGATGCAGACAGACATCGTTGGACACTGATTTCATTAATTATTGAGGAATTAATCCCGTTTGATAGATTCAGGCGGGATTTTTTGTGGTTAAAAGATTGAAAAATGTGCTGAGAAGCCAGAAATAAAAAAGGGAATCGAAAGTCCGCTGATATCCGTTCGAAATTCAGTAATTTAGACCAATGAACGAACTGAAACGCAACATAGCAGCACTTTTTGAAGTGAGGTCGGAAGATCTGGAAACAATCAGTTCTCATTTTCGACCAGTTACCTTAAACAAGGGAGCAACCTTCTTCAAAGAACACGGTTACTGCAACCAGCTTGGATTTGTGAAATCAGGTTTGCTGCGTGAACATGTTAACCTTCCTGAAAAGGAAATTACCAAATGGATCGCAACACCCGGTTATTTCATAACTGACCTCAATAGTTTCCTCTTTGATAAACCTGCCGTTTCTTCTTTACAGGCATTGACAGACTGTGAATTGTTTGTGATCAGCAAAGAGGATTACAGGAATATGGGAAAATCCATCCCAACCTGGAATACCGTAGAAAAATTGTTCCTGGCAAAGTGTTTTGCTACCATGAGCGACCGTATTTTGGCATTTATTTCCATGACAGCCGAAGAGCGCTACCTCCAATTGTGGAATACCAATAAAGAACTCTTCAACCAGGTCCCGCTGCAGTATTTGGCCTCCATGCTCGGTATGACCCCCGAAACGTTCAGCAGGCTGCGAAAAAAGCTTACCGCCATTTCTTGATATTTGTCAAGAGCAGACTCCTTCTTTTCATCGAATTTTGTTCCATCAAACAATCAAAATTCAATTCAGATGAAAAAGGAAATTAAAACACAAATCACCATAGAAGCAACTCCCGACCGTGTTTGGGAAGTATTGACCGATTTTGAAAAATACTCCGGCTGGAATCCATTTATCAGATCCATTCAGGGAAAAGTTCAGACAGGTGAGAAAATCATTGTCCGGCTGGAACCTCCCGGAGCAAAAGGAATGACTTTTAAACCGAAAGTGCTTGTTTTTGAAACCAACAACCAATTCAAATGGATCGGTCATTTATTCTTTCCGGGCTTATTTGACGGTGAGCACCGCTTCGAACTGATCGATAACGGAGATGGAACTACGACATTTATCCAGGCTGAAAAGTTCAAAGGAATTTTGGTAAGCATGTTATCAAAAATGCTGGATGGAAGTACGCTGAACGGTTTCAAAGCTATGAATAAACGTTTGAAAATAGAAGCTGAAAAATAAGTTTTGGAGAAATTACCAATGAACGTCAAATTATTGCTTTTGAATAGGGAAAGTATTTTAAGTAAACCTGGAAATCGATTGAACATTTTCTCGGAAGCATTCATTGAAAGAAGAAACAATGCAGTTGGTAATTGANNTTTACAGCTCTGTTTTTAACTGCTTCATCTGCTTTCGGGCAATCCGAATTAACAGTCAATTGCTACAATTCAAATTCGATTTATAATTCTTATTCGATAGACGGCCAGATAATTGAATATGCCACTTGTTCGCTTCAGCCTGCATTTTATGTGGCAGTGATCGATCCGTCTAATTGTTCTGCATGGGGGACCAATTACAACGGTGCCAATCCAACACACGCTTTTGGCAACATGAATGAAGGGAATTGCAGACAGCGTGTGGAATACTATTTTGTTTTCGATGCAGGTGATTCCTTACAGCTTGCTGGTATGCTGAATATGCTGCAAACTGTTCCTTCTGGACATTCACTGATCGTTTACACACCTGTTTCATACGATTACAGCGCTGTGAATGCCGTAAATCCGAACTTAATCCAGGAATTGGAAAACAGATGGGATCCGGCGGTGATCCATGGAAATGAGATAATGGTCTTATATGGTGAACAGGGAAATACGGCTTCATTTGTTGAAGAAACTACCCAAAATGCAGGGCAGATTTCATTCAGTACAACGATTTGCAGTCATTTATCGGTAAACAACGAAGCAATCGAAACCAAATTGGTCCGGAAGCAGGACGGAACAACTTTTTTCCTGAACCCGGACTTAAAGATCGAAAATCTGCAAATCCTGGATGCGGCCGGCAAACACGTATCTTTCGTAAAAACGGATAATAGCATTCAATTGGAAGCCGGGGCAGGTATATATTTGTTCCAGGCAACAGCTTTTGGGAAGACCTATCGCAGTAAACAGATGATTTCGTTTTAAATATAACCTGCAGGTAGGCGGTTAATTGTGCACCTGCTGAATTCGGAATTACACGGGTTTAAACTGTTTCACAAAAGCATTCAATCGATTCATCCATCCTTTTAGGAACACAGCGTTTTTGCCCTTTGCAATCCGATGAAAGAAAGCTGCGCGCTGTTTTACCAGTTCGTCGAACAATTCTTTCGCTGGAATGGCATTGGCTGCTGCAATGGTTTTGGGACCGATCACTCCGTCAATGGAAACCGCTCCGCCTTTTTGGTTGATTGCCCGTTGAAGCGTTAAGCCCGCTTGCCTGACACCGGAACCCCAGGCAATGGTAGTCACCATGAAACCAATCGATAAGGAATTGAAAGAAGCTGCCCTTACTTTTGAATAATAAAGCGAATCGAAAACAATGAACCAATCTGCATTTGACATTTCAAAGAAACGCTGGTCGTTTAGTTTTCCGAATTTTTTGCGCCAAACGGCATAAGTAATCCCCGCATTGGTATGCCATCCTGTTTTGCCTTTGAAAGGAGTTGGACAAGGTGTTTTGCTTGCAGAGTCGGAAGTGTGCCTGCTGAGACCGCCTTCCCATTTTCGTTCGAAAACGATAAAATCTTCTAGTGTCATGACGTGAATAGTAACTATTTTGTAAAGATGAGCCAAATTTTAAAACGGCACATCATTGATTGTGATTATTAATAAGTTAATTGGACCTGCATGTTTTTCAGAATGCTAATTTACGACACGAAGTCCGTAATTTTTTTACGAAGTTAGAAATCAGTTTGATGTGATTTGAAAGAAAACCGGATGGATTTCCGGGTCCATCCGATCTCTCCTTGCATCCGGAGGCCTAGGTTTTATAACGTTAAGATCTTTATCATGACAAAGCTTTAGACATAAACGGAGCTTTTTTGGATTTGGTTGGAAATTGGTCAGAAAAGTTTAGACTTCCTAAAAAGAAAAATCGGATGAATTAGTTAATCCATCCGATTCTCCGTTATGTGAACCTTGCTTTTAATGCTTTTCAGTGGGGGAGACCTTACTCTTCGGGCTTTCGTTCCAGTATTGCATAATAATGAATGAAATAGCAACCGCACAGCCGATACCTTCGGTAAAGAGTGTTAATGCCGCCTGCCCTAAAGTAATGTGGTTATTCCAAAGTATTCCACCTTCAAATTTACTGATGAAATCCGGCTGGATGAACATAGCGTAGAGCACGAAACCGATCAATGATAAACTGACCGTTATCACATTGGCCAGGATCAATGAAACCCAGGCATTCAGGTAGTTATTGTCGACGTTGTTCTTGTGATTCTGTTTCGCCAGCCTGTTTGTAAAGAAAATAATAATCAGGATGTTTAAGAATCGGAGAAAAGTGACATGTTCCAATGAAAATAGTTTCGTGAGCAGGAATAAAACAACAATGCCTGCAAAGCTGTAAAGCCCGTAGCGTACGGATTGAGATCGAGTGTTCATAGTGATAGAATTTAAATGCGATTAGAATTTACATGAAAATGATCGGATATCCAAATTTATTTTCAGGTAATACATTTAATATCAATTAGCTACAAAAGAAAATCGGGTGAATTTGAATATCCACCCGATTTTCCGATTTGTCAAGAGTTTTACTCTTTGGCGGGTTCCACAGGAACACATTTGTTGTCCGGGGTCCTTTCATTCCAGTACATTACGTTAATGAATGATACTGCTAAGGCACTACCCATACCCTCAAAAAACAGGATAACGGCAGCCTGATCTATTGTTACATGATTATTCCAAAAGATACCTCCGTCAAACTTGTTTATAAAGCCAGGTTCGATAAAATTGGCGTAAACCACAAAACTGAATACGGCTAATACCACTGTAATGGCATTGGCCAGCATCAGCGAGCCGAACGCCTTTAAGAAGTTGTCGTCGTCATCCAGTTGGCGGTTCTTTTTAGCCAGTCTATTTGTAAAGAAAAATACGATGAATACGTTCAGGAAACGTAAATAACCGTTGTTTTCCAATGAAAACAATTTCATGAGCAAAAATAGGACTGCAATACCTGCAAAACTATAGAGTCCATAGCGGACGTGTTGATATTTCGTGTTCATAACTTTGCTTTTTGAATGAGATAATAAATTACAATAAACTGTATTGGATTCCAAGTATTTAACATTTTAAAACAGTTGGGAAATGCGAATGATGGATGAAAAAATGTAGGCACGCAATGCTTTGCGTGCCTACTTCATTTTTTCAAGGTTCGGGAGATTTTGATAAACGTAATTCGGAATTATGTACTTTAGTAACATTAATTCGAACCCTATGAAATTCGTACTTTATTCTTTGGCAGTTAGCGTCTTGCTTGTTTCTTGTGGAAACCCGGCTGTTCCCGATTCGGAAACTGATCAAAACGGAAAGATAGCTGTTGATGAAAAAAAACCGATCCAATTAAGTGCAGCCGACCTTTTCAACGGGGAAAAAGTGCGCCTGTTCCTTTATCAGAACCCAAAGGCAAACCCGGAATCCAATAAATTGTTCTTAAGTGCCCTGGACGAATTCAAGAATAAAAAGAACCTTTCTGCAGCTAAAGAGGGATTCAAAGCTTCTATTGCGGCATATCCGAATGCAAAGTCTTATTACGAACTGGGAAATGTATTCATGGAAATGAAAAATTACCAAGCAGCACTGGATGCTTATTCATTGGCTGAAAAATTGGGCTATGAACCCTTCTCGAAGGTCATGTTCAATGTAGCATGTGCGTATTCCCAATTAAAGAACTTCCCCATGAGTGCCGATTACCTGCAGTTCGCCATTCAATCCGGATATGTGAATATCGATAACATCGAAAAAGACAAGGATTTGGCAAACCTGCGTGAGAAAGAGCCTTACTTATTCAAAAAATACATGGATCTTGGCCTGAGCGGTGTTTCCGATGTGGAGAATTTGCACTGGCTGCAATTTAAACGCATGTTTGTTCAGGCTACTTTTCCTGTCAACCTGAATATGGAACAGGGAAAAGTGGTGTACGATGACAAGAATAGAATTTCCTATGATTACGAGCGTTTTGTATCTGAAATGCGTAATGAGCGTTTTTCCAGGGACGTCAGTAAAGGATTTTACAATTTTGTACAGGTTGCAGAAAAGCCAAATTATGTGGCATTAATTTATGTGATCAGGGAAGAATTTAACGGTGACCAGAGCCCGCTGACTTACCGCCTGGTGACATTTTCAAAAACAGGAAAACTGATCGATAAGAAAACAATTGCCGGTCGCGAGGATTATTCGGAAATGCTTAAAATGTGTACGATCAATAAAGATCTGACGTTTACGATTACCAACTATGAAACAACTTTTGAGAAAGACCCGGAGGAAGAAGGATATTATGAAAACCCGATTGTTTCAAAAAAGAAGATAGATACGGAAAAATACCGCATTGATGCTTCCGGAAAGATCCTTTACCTGGAAGGAAAAACATTTGCAGAAGCTACGGCATTGCTTAACGGCTGGCTAATAAACGTTTTATAAGTCCTCGTTGAATAAAAACCTCTGCAATAACCAGGTTCAGCGTCCAGCTTAACCAGGAAAGCAGGATGTATAGATTTACGGGATCCATTTGGAGGTAGAAAACATCGAATAAATAGGAGTACAGTCTCAATGAAACTGCCGATAAGGTCAATGCATAACTGCGGACCATCCATTTTCCGTGTTTTTCGTAATCCTTTTTGCGCACGTACCGGTAAGCCAGGTAAGTTGTTCCCAGCCAAAGAATACTTAAGATCACAAAACTCGCCTGGGCAGGATAACCGCCATTTGCATATAAAGACATGACTAAAGCAGCCGGACCTGAGATCAATAACGTAACAACCAGGTAAATGAATCCGGAAATGCGGTGAATCCTGGTGTACTTGCTCAGAATTGTTTTGCTGAACTGTAGTAAGCCGCTTGTAATAATCAGGATGCTGGTAAATACATGGATGTAAAAACTGTATCTCCAGTGTTTGATATGGTATATTAACTGTTTAGTCTTCAGGAAATCAATACCACGGCGCATTTCCAGGTACGGAACCGACAATAGAAGCAATAAATACGAAGCGTAAAGAATTCCGATAGCAAAGAATATCCAGGCTGTTTTTCTCATTAAACCTTCCTGAATTAGTAATAATCCGGGTAAATACTCAACTCATTAGGTCCTTCAAAACTAGGCATTTCGTCCTCTTTTTGTGTCAGTTTGAAAGTCATGACCTGTTGTTTGAAATGCGTGTTTTTAGACCAGTTGATGACAATGGTCTTTTTGTCGGTAAATTTCCAGGAACCTTTGATAATTTCTTGTTGCTCGTTTTCCTGTCCATCCGGGTAATAGGTATAGCGAAGGATCCCGTTTTCCTTAAATTCGACATATCCGCCGTTCAAATTGGAGTAAGAGAAAATATCCATGAAATTGTCTTCCGTGATCTCACCACCGTCGTAGTAAGATTTCTCTTCTGAACCGGTAGTTTTTTTACTGGATTGCTTTTTCAGCTTGAATGTTTTAGACTTGATTTTCGGATTGTTGGCTTTCCAGCTTGCTTCAACACGACCATCTTTCTTTGAAATAATCAAAGTGAAAACGCCGTCAAATTCATTGTCTCCGGGCTCATTAAGGGTCAATTCGAAATGATCTTTTTTCTGTACGACCGAACCGCTGACATTGCGCTGTAATCCTTTGTGTACGTTATAGCCTATTGCTTTTTTATCGTTCACATAAGTTAGAACGATATTGATGAAACCATCCCCGAAATCACCGGTATACAATCCTTTAAGTGTATCAAAGTCAGTTTGAGGAAACCATTCTTCTGTTGAAACAGAATCAACGGAGGTTTTTTCTGCGGTAACATTATTCGTAGCTGCATCAGTATCCGATGAACAGGAAGTACTTAGTATTAAACCGGAAATTCCGACAAATAATGCGAAAGGTGTTTTCATAAAGCAATTAATTCGAAGCTAAAATAAACTTTTTGACGATAACAAAACGATCCGAAGGATTCACACAACCGAATGTTTAAAGAAATGTCCTCTGAAGTTGGTCAAAAAAACTATTTTTGCGGGGTAAGATTAACGATTTACAATGGAAGAATTCATTATTGATAAGATTGAAGAAATTGCTTTTTCACGTGTTAAACCAAGTGATTCATTGTGGCAGGAAAAGGTATTGGATTCGATTACAATTGTGGAGTTGGTGGTTGAATTGGAGAATGAGTTTGGGATTAAGATTCCGTTTAATGAAATCGTAGAAGATAATTTTGAAACCGTAGAACGCATAGTTACATATTTGAATTCCAAGAAATGAAAAAAATCCTGCCGGGTTTATTCAAGTACCACCTCATTCCAATAGTAATTTCTCTTGGAGTCGTTTACCTGCTAAATTTCCTTGTAATATCTTTTTACAAACCGGATGAAACGCCGGAACACATTGTATTATCTGGTACCGCTTCTGGCGAACGTGGTAGTTTTGCAGATTTCTCTGACAAACAAACAGAGATCGAGCTGATCGGTTCATTGAGCGACAAGAAAAAACTGACTATTTTCGGTTCATCCGAGCTGCAGGGGGAACTATATTCGAGCTATATCTTTTTGCCAGACAGTATTGGTCTTCCAACGGTTGCTTTCGGACATGAGCACCATCAGAATTTGAGTATTGCCTGTGAATTGCTGGCTGCAGGAGATAAGTTGGAAGGGGCTAATGTTTGTGTAATTCTTAGTCCGGGATGGTTTGAAACAGAAGGAACCAATATTGAAGCATTCCTGGAATTTGTACGTCCGAATTTTCTGCGCCGGATTATTCACGATCGATCCATTCCGCTCAGTAATAAATTACGTGTAGCGGACTTTGTTAGGGATTTTTACAGCGACATCAACAATCCGTCGGTGGAATTGACTTATTTGAAGAATATGAGTCTTTACGGAAGATATTCCTGGCTTCCGGGTAAGTTTAATGAACTTCCGCTGGACCTGATCCCACATGTGGACTATGAGATTGTTTCAGGACCAAAAACGTTGAAACAGGCAGAGAGAAAGTTCTTCAATTGGGCCGCATCAAAGAAAAGATTGGAAACAGAATTCCTGAAAACTTGCAGAAATAATGCGGCGTATGTTGATAGTGCATACTATGTAGAGAACTTATTGAAAGATGGAAAACGCAAATGGGGAAGGATGATCCCGGCTTCTTCCGACAGGGAGTTTGAAGATTTTCAATTGGTAGTCGAAATTTTAAAACGCCATCACTGCAAAGCCTCTTTTATCCTTCAGCCACTTAATCCTTATCATTTCAGATATATGTACCGGTTCACCGAAATCCAAAAAAAGATCAAACAGGAAGTAGCCAAAGCGGGTTTTTCTATACTGGACATGTACGTTATCGATAAATCACGCTATGTGCCTGGAACGTTGAAAGACGTAATGCATCCGGGCAATAGGGGATGGATAGAAATGAACGAGTTTTTAGTCAAACAATACCGGAACATGTATGAATAAAAGGAGGTTTTTAATGAATACGCTGATTTATATCTTACTTCTTGTCGGATATTATATGTTCTATGTTGCACAGCTCGATTCGTTTTTTAATCGTTCCCAGGAACAGAATCCCACTTCCAAAGTGAATTTTATTTACCAGCAATTTTAACCGGATGGGAAAATTGAATCACATGCTGCCGTTTACGGAATCAGGATTCTTCTATTTCCTGTTATTGGGAGTGGTTTTATTGGTTATTTGTAAACGTTTGTTTTCACGGAAACTGAAATATCCATATGTACTGGCGCTCATTAGTTTGACTTACATTATCCTGTACTTCACAAAGCCGGTACAGATCATTGGGTTGATGACCTATTTTTACCTCATTTATCTGATTTTTGCCCGGGTGTTGAAATTTTCCGGGTTGTTGCTGCCGGTCATTTTGATCTCGCTGCCAATGATCTTTATGAAGAGCCTGAACATCCTTCCGACGGAAGAACCGGGAGCTTTACATACACTGGCAACCATTTTCCAGGTCGCTGGAATTTCGTTTATGACCTTCAAAGTGATCCAGCTTTATATCGATGAGGGACAAAAAGAAGAACGGGTTTCCGTACTTGATTTTTTCAACTTTGCAGCCTTTGTACCGACTTTGCTTATCGGGCCGATTGATCGTTATGCACGCTTTAAGGAGAATGTAAACAAAGGATACGAATCCATGACTTCCGGGCTTTTTTTGGACGGATTGAACGACCTGATCCGTGGGTTGCTCTATAAGTTTATTATTGCACATGCAATCCTGGTGATGGTCCTGGATCAACTGGTGAATGACGGAACAATCCTTTTCCACCTGGCAAACATGTATGCTTACCTGTTCTATTTATTCTTTGATTTTGCCGGTTATTCCCTGCTTGCCATCGGAGTGGGAAAAATGATGGGAATCCAAGTTCCGATCAACTTCAATAAACCGTTCCTGGCGGTAAACCCGAAAGATTTCTGGAAACGCTGGCACGCCACTTTGGGAGATTGGCTGAACGATTATTTTTTCAAGCCAATTTTCAAGGAGTTAACCACCAAAAAACGATTTAAACCCATTCAACGCCAAAATCTGGCTTTGTTCCTGACTTTTACACTGATGGGATTCTGGAACGGATTCGAATTGCATTACATCCTGAGCGGTATGCTTTTCGGACTTTTTTCTATCACGCATAATTACTATGTTTATCGGTGTAAAAAGGAAGGGAGGGATGTGTTCTTCGGAAAATTATCACCGAGAGCCGTTCAGCTCGTTTCAATTTTCCTGATGTTTAATTCGGTAGCTTTTGCCATTTACGTGTTCAGTGGTAAGATCAACTACCTGTTTGATAAAATATTCTAAACGATGAGGTTCTGTTTTGATTCCAAGCAATTTACGGATCAGGCTGTTGATCCGGGTAAACTTGCAGTTGTAGGTGAGAACGGTGAAATTACCTGGGCTGAATTTGAATCGCGGGTAACCGATTTTTGTGCATTTTTCAGAAGCAAAGGATGGGATAAATTAAAGTTTCCTGTAATCCTTTACGGACACAAACAGGTCGAAATGATCGTTGCTGTTTATGCGTTGATGCAATTGGAAGTTCCTTACATTCCGGCTGATATCATCTACCCGAAAGACCGCGTGGAATCGATCAAACAGATCTCCAAAACGAACCTTATCATTAATTGTTCGGACGAAGAACTGGATTTTCAGGATGTTTCCATTTTGTCGTTCCGAAACAATGCATTTGAGCTTTCCCAGGAAGCTCCGGTTATTCTTGCAGAAGAGAAGCCCACAGATCCATTGGTGTATTTGATATTTACATCNNCAGTGGATGCGCGAAGATTTTGGTTTTAAACCGCATGATGTCTTTATCAATATCGCTGTTTTGAGCTTCGACCTTTCCGTTTATGAATTGATGTCTTTCGGAGCAATTGGAGCTACTTTACTACTGAATTCCAAAACAGTGTCCGAAAACCCTGACTTGCTGATGGACAGGGTTCAGAAATACAACGGGACTATTTGGGTTTCTACGCCTTCCTTCTCTTTTATCTATTCCCGGATTGATGAAGTGAGCCGTTTGGACAGCATCCGTTATTTCTTGTTCTGCGGAGAATTACTTCCTCACAGTTTGGCTAAAGTATTGGTAGAAAAGTTCCCGAAAGCGATCGTCTACAACACTTACGGACCAACAGAAGCGACCGTTGCTACAACTATGATCGAAATAGATGCGGATATTTTGGACAAACACCCGATTTTACCGGTTGGAAGATCAAAGCCGAGAAGCAGGATCCTGATTGACCAGGACGAGATAGTGATCGTTGGAAAAAATGTTTCGCTGGGGTATTTGAACCGTCCGGACCTGAATGCAGAGAAATTCATTACCATAGACGGTGAGCGCGCATTTAAAACAGGAGACCAGGGTTATCTGGAAGATGATATCTTGTTTTTCAAAGGCAGGAACGACGACCAGGTAAAATTGCATGGGTTCCGCATTGAATTGAATGAAATTACCTCTGTTCTGAACGATTTAAGCTTCGTGCTCCAGGGAGAAACCATTCCCTTGAAAAGAAACGGGGAAGTGAAGAAAATCGTGAGCCTGATCCAATTGAAAACCGGGGTGGACGAAAGCAAAGACTGGAAGGCTGAAATACTGGAAGGACTGAACAGTAAACTGCCTTATTACATGATTCCATCCGATTTTAAATTCATTGATAAAATGCCTTTAAACCAGAACGGTAAGGCCGATAAGAAGATGCTGGAACAACTTTACCTTGCAAAAAGCTGAAACGAATGTATAAGTTGAATATCCGTCGAAAGGATATGTCGATTTAAAAGCTTATTTTTGAACTTTCGAAGAAAATTTATGGAATACAACACCACGAGACCGAAGTTACTACTTCCGGAGTATGGTAGAAACGTACAAGAAATGATTTCTCACGCGATGGAAATCGCGGACCGCGATGAACGCAATAAAGCAGCCAGAGCAATTATTGAAGTCATGGGACAGTTAAACCCGCATTTACGTGACGTAGATGATTTCAGGCATAAGTTATGGACACATTTGTTTGTGATGTCTGATTTCAAACTGGATGTAGATTCACCTTATGAAATTCCAAAGCCGGAGACACTTACCAGTAAACCGGAGCAGATGACTTATCCGAAAGGACGTATCAAGTACGGCCATTATGGAAAATATACCCAGGAAATTTTGAAGGATGCAAAGAATGTATCTGCAGCCGATGAACGTGATTACCTAAAGATCACCATGGCAAATTTCATGAAGAAACAGTATTTGGCTTATAACAATGATGCTGTGGAAAATCATGTCATTGCTAATCAATTGCGAGATCTTTCACAGGGAGAATTGATTCTGGAAAACCCGGATGAATTAATGAATACCAACCTGATTCTGAAATCTTTCGGAATTCAGCCGAACAAGCGCCCGAAAAAGAATCAGAAAAACCAAAAGAACTTTAAAGGAAAAAACAACCAAAATCGTAATAAGAATTAAGTATGTCGTCTTTTGAAATTTACGGAGGAAAGAAACTGAAAGGGGAATTGACGGTACAAGGGGCTAAAAATGAAGCTTTACAAGTACTTTGTGCTCCTTTGTTGACCGCTGAAAAAGTTACTGTTTCAAACATTCCGGACATTGTGGATGTAAATAAGCTGATAGACTTATTGCAGACGATGGGTGTGAAAATTGAAAAAGTAGAGCGCGGTACCTACGTTTTTCAGGCAAAAGACATTGACCTCGGGTATTTGGAAACCGAAGATTTCAAGAAGAGAGCGGCATCCCTGAGAGGTTCTATTATGATTGTCGGTCCTTTATTGGCGCGTTTCGGAAAAGGATTTATTCCAAAGCCGGGCGGTGATAAGATCGGACGTAGAAGACTGGATACGCATTTCGAGGGATTTGCCCTGCTTGGAGCAAAGTTCAATTACGATGCAGGTGAGCATTTCTACTCCATTGAAGCAAAGAAATTAAAAGGAACATACATCCATTTGGATGAGGCTTCAGTAACCGGAACTGCAAATGTTATTATGGCAGCGGTTCTGGCTGAAGGAACAACTACTTTCTACAATGCTGCTTGCGAACCTTACATTCAGCAGTTGTGCAAAATGCTGAATTCCATGGGAGCGAAGATCTCCGGGATCAGTTCAAACTTGCTGACCATCGAAGGGGTAAAGGAATTGGGTGGTTGTTATCACCGTATTTTACCGGATATGATCGAGATCGGAAGTTTTATCGGTTTGGCAGCAATGACGCAGTCTGAGATTACGATCAAAGATGTTAGCTGGGAAAACCTGGGAGTCATTCCGAATACTTTCAGAAGATTGGGAATTAAACTGGAAAGAAGGGGAGACGACATCTACATTCCTGCGCAGGAATCTTATGAGATCGATACTTTCATTGACGGTTCCATTCTTACAATCTATGATGCGCCCTGGCCAGGATTTACCCCGGATTTGTTGTCTATCATCCTGGTAGTTGCAACACAGGCAAAAGGAAGTGTATTGATCCACCAGAAAATGTTCGAATCGCGTTTATTCTTTACGGATAAACTGAT
>DJFP01000078.1:764-16572 GCA_002432565.1 Flavobacteriales bacterium UBA5869 | reverse complement strand
CCCGATATTCGTGCCGGAGTTTCCCTGTTGATTGCAGCCCTTTCTGCAGAAGGAAAAAGCGTTATTCACAATATTGAACAAATTGACAGAGGTTACCAGGATATCGATATTCGCTTGCGAAACCTGGGTGCCGATATTCGTCGCGTAAACTAAGAACAGATGAAAAATTCAATAATCATTCTTTCAACTTTATTCCTGGTGGGAATTGGTTTGTCTTCTTTCAAAGCAGTCAAGCCAATGCCGGGAGTCGGAACGAAAGCTCCTGAAATTGCTTTGGCAGGTGTTGATGGGAAAATTGTAAAATTGTCTTCCTTGAAAGGGAAGATGGTTTTGATCGACTTTTGGGCTTCCTGGTGCGGACCTTGTAGAAAAGAAAACCCGAATGTGGTTGAAGCTTATGGGAAATACAAGAACGCGAAGTTCAAAAATGCAAAAGGATTTGAAGTGTTCTCCGTTTCCCTGGACCGGGATGAAGCTAAATGGAAAGAAGCTATCAAAGCAGACGGGCTTATCTGGAAAAGCCATGTTTGGGACAAAGCAAATGAGGCAGGAAAAGCTTACGGAGTTCAATTTATTCCTAGTGGGTTCTTAGTAGATGGCGAAGGGAAAATTGTAGCTTCGGGTGAATCGTTAAGAGGACTTGGCTTGCACGTGGAATTGGACAAGCAGAAAAAGTAGTCTTCTTGTTCTAAATTCGATCAGCAAAATCTACGGATAGACATCCCGTATTGACGGGACAAGTTATGTCTATTTGATCAGTGATACTGGGCTTTTTTAACTTTTTATAGCTTGTTTTTCTTGGTTTTAAATCCAAATCCGCTGAACTTGCGTAACTGATTCAAAACGATTGAAGATGAAAAACTATTTGATTATTTGCTTAAGCTTGTTTGTCGGTTTAACAGCTTGCTCCCAGGAACCAACCAAGACCGATTCTTCCAAAAAAGAAACTAAGTACAATAAACTCACTCCCCAGGAGGAAAGTGTAATCCTTTATAAGAATACAGACCGCGCTTTTACCGGAGATTATTACCTCAAAACAGATAAAGGAGTTTACATCTGCAAACAGTGTAATAATCCGCTTTATAAATCAGATGATAAATTTGAATCGCATTGCGGCTGGCCGAGTTTTGATGATGAGATCGACGGCTCTGTAATTCGCGTTCCCGATGCTGACGGAATGCGCACAGAAATCATTTGTGCGAATTGCAAAGGACATTTGGGACATGTTTTTACGGGCGAAGGATTTACGGATAAAGACACCCGTCATTGCGTAAATACCAGTTCTATCCAGTTTTATCCTTCCAAAGACCTGGATAAAATCCCGAAAGTGATTAAATAAGAAATCTGCCAGGAGGATCGATTAGATAGTCAGTTCAAGCAGAAAGAAACTTCAAGTTGCCGATATACGAATTAAAAAGTCCTTCACTAACGAAGGACTTTTCTAGTTTTGATTGGAGAACCCCTGATACCTGCGCAAATTTGCCAGTTTGCCAAATAGCAAACCGGATTTTTAAAGGGATGCAGAGATTTTTCTAATTAAATAGATCTTAAATAAAAACTCGCAGCAAAAATCAATCACCCAATTACAAATCCATTAATTTGTAATTCATAATTCTTAATTGGGAATTTTTAAAGTCTGTCCCACCCTTATCAAATAAGAGCGCAAATGATTTGCAGCTTTAATTTTTGAAGGTGTTGTATGGTACTTTTCAGCAATTTGAGAAAGCGTATCACCCGACTTTACAGTATAACGTCTATAGCGCACAGCCGGAGCTGCAGGCTTGGATACGACCATTAAAGAAGCCATTTCTGCATCTTTCTCTTTCTGAACCACTTCTGCAAGAGTTACACCGTTCCCTATCTGAGGATCGTAGTATTTATAGAAATGCTGCTGAATGTTTATGGCATGTGTTACGGAGTCTATTTTGGCTCCGTCCCAGGTGTAACATTGTAATACATTATCGTTAAACTCCAGGACTTTAACCGGAACAAGTGTTTCATGTATGCGGTGCATGCGCGGACACTGTTTTTGAACAGCGGCTAATCCACCACCGGCAGAACCACGGCTGTCAACGCTCATGTAACATCTTCCGTCAAGACTTGGTCCAACTACAGCCGTCCAGTAAACCGTCAAAGTCGAAGGATCAATTTGAATGTATAATTTCTTCAGATCGGAGTTGAATCCTCTGTTGCGCACTTCGGCTAATCCGGCATTGATCTTATCGTTTAAAAAGCCTCCGAATCCATCCATTCTTCTGCGATGAAAAGAATGCAATGCATCATATACATACGGCTGTCCCATGGCTGTGTATGAATCCGAAACCAGGAAATCATTTTCTCCAAGCTGGATTGTATCCGGATCGTATTTTTGGAATGCAGGAACTTCGAGAATTTTCTTAGAAGGAACAACAGCAATAGAATCAGGTGTTTGTGCCATCACTGAAGCTGTAGGCGACATGCGATCAACTACTGACTCGCTGTCTGATTGCGCGTACAGTGCCTGACTGCCAATCAGCATACTATGAAAAACGAATTTGATACTTCTCACTTTGTTGTTTTAGTTGCATTTAACGCACCTAAATTTAACAAGTTACATTGGGAATTCAAAAAAAGTTTATTGAAAAGCCAGATATATTCGATAAAAAGTGCGAAATATACAGTTCATTAAACGGATTTACCCGATTGGGAAAAAAAACAGCCCGCAATTTCACACCTCTTCATGAAATAACGATATCATTATAACATGATATCATGTTTTATAAAAACCAAGTTTCTAATTGCCAGCAACCAGATAGTCAAATTTGTTAGTTCGCAGCTAAAACCAATTTTTCAACCACAATCCATCAATTCGTAATTCGGCATCATTGTTGTCCGACAAAAGATCTTTTATTTCTTCCTTTTCCATATTTCAGGAGGGTTTGAGTCCATTCTAACTAATAGGGAGGGTGATTTTTGAAATCAAAGACCTAACTTTTTTGGCGGATTAATACTAGTTGCTAAAACGCACAATTACGCGGCTTGTAGAACTATAGCAGAATCTTCAAATCATTACCCGCCCTTCTGATTTTTTTGAAGAAATGGCAACCGGCCGATTTGGTTATCAATCCCGAAAAGTGCTAATTCTGTAGTGTTTGTAAAACAACTACAGAATTGCATTTTGGATCCTGATCCCGTCTTTTCGCGGATTGATCCGGATCGGCTGGTTGGCCGAAAGCTGTAATTGTGCCCAGGCAGTTTTGCCTACTTTTTCTGCCTGGGCAAAAAGTAGGGAAGCAAAGAGGATTATTAGGAGGTGTTGGAAATTTAACCGGACAACAATGATTCGGCATTCGGAATTCGTAATTACTTTTGTTCCATGCAGGATCTCAAGCAGCTGACATCAATTTGGACGGATAAACTATCAGCCCTTTATTCGGAAAGAGAAGTACGGAATATCCTGCTGCTCGTTTTGGAAGATATTTTCGGATTCAACCGTTCCGGACTATTGGTTTCGAAAGAAATAGCACTCCCGGAAGCCCAATTGAATAAGCTGGATCAAATCGCTTCCAGGCTTCAAACAGGAGAACCGGTTCAATACATTATCGGATTTACGTATTTCGATGATTTGAAAATAGGAGTGGCTCCGGGTGTTTTAATTCCACGACCTGAAACCGAAGAGTTAGTTTCCTGGATATTCGAATCAATTCAAAACAAAGAAAAACCGGAGATTGAGGATTGGTGCACCGGTTCGGGGTGTATCGCATTGGCTCTTAAAAATCGAATGCCGGATGCTGATGTCAGGGGAATGGATGTCTCTCCGGAAGCACTCGAAATCGCCCGGTCAAATGCAAAAGACCTCCATTTGGATGTAAGTTTTGAATTTCACGACGCTTTGAATATTGAAAAAACAAGAAAAGTAGATGTGATAGTCTCGAACCCGCCTTATATTCCATGGTTGGAAAAAGAGCAGATGCATCAAAATGTGACTGATTTCGAACCGGATCTAGCGCTTTTTGTTCCGGATGAAAATCCTTTGTTGTTTTACGAAGCTATTGCAGAGTACGCAGCAAAAAACCTGGACAAGAATGGACTTCTTTTCTTTGAACTGCATGAAAAATTCGGATCGGAAACTAAAATAATGACAGAACAATTGGGATTTACCGATGTTGAGGTCCGGCAGGATCTGCAGGGAAAGAACCGTATGTTGAAAGCGGCATGGAAGTAAAACCGAACAAATCATTTCGTATCTTTAGTTTTATTTAACTCGAATTCCCCATGGCTGATAAACCGACTGTAAAAGAATATTCCAACGAAGAAATGACCATTATTTGGAAGCCGGAAAGCTGCATCCATTCAACAGTTTGCTGGAAAAAAGCGACAGGACTCCCGGATGTTTTTCAGCCTTCTACCAAGCCATGGATTAAAATGGAAGGCGGAACGACAGAAGAGATTATCCGTCAGGTAGATAAATGTCCGAGTGGAGCTTTGAGCTATCGTCTAAAAAACGAACAGAAAGAAGTGCATCAATCAAATATTGTTGAAACGATGCCGAATGGACCATTATTGGTATATGGAAACATTACGGTAAAGCATCACGGTTCGGAGGAATTAAAAGAAAGCAAAGTAACGGCGTTTTGCAGATGCGGAGCTTCTTCGAATAAACCTTATTGTGACGGAACTCACGTCAAGATTAATTTCTCGGATTAAAAAAGAGTTCAAAAGTTGAAAAGTTCAAAGAGTTTAATTTTTTGAACCATTTGAACCATTTGAACTTTACTTTATATAAGGTACTTTTGTTCTCAGTTTCAGTAGAAAATGTTCGTAAACAAATTTATTTCCTTTCATTCCGATATTTCATCGATTCCGCGTCCTGAAAAATTCACTTTTCCGTTTTATTACGATCCGCATGAATTGGCTGTTGTTGCAATGGCGCAGGTACAGGAATACCTCGAAACACAAACGGAATGGGTGCATAACTTTGGACTGGACGATCAGCAGGAAGGATTGGTGATAGGCAAGATGTTCGGGGTACTCGTTGTGGAAAACAAAAAAGGAGATCTAGGGTTTTTAGCTGCGTTTTCCGGAAAATTGGCAGATTCCAACGAGTTTGACTACTTCGTTCCGCCTGTTTTCGACCTGCTTGACTCCAAAGGTTTTTTCAGGAAAGAAGAAGTGATTATCAATGAAGTCACGCTTGAAATTGAAAAACTGGAAAAAGAAGAAGCTTATTTAAACGCGAAAGCAAACCTGGAAAGCTCTATTGCATCTTACCAGGAACAGCTTCAGAAGTATAAAAAAGAGATCAAGGAATCAAAGGCAAAAAGAAAACAAGTACGTGAGGATTCCAACGGATTAAATGAAGCAGAATTAGAAATGTTACTGGAGGATTTGAGAAAACAATCGATCCGGGAGCAGTATTTTTTGAAGGATTTTACAGATTCCGGTAAAAAACAAATCGCTGTATTAACCGAAACGGTTGCAACTTTTGAAAACCGGTTGAATGAGCTTCGGGAAAAGCGCAGGAATATGTCCAACAAGCTTCAGGCAGAAATCTTCGATTCGTATTATTTCCTGAATGCAAGCAAAGAGCGAAGAAGCCTGCAAAGCATTTTTCAAAATACGATAGACCATAAACCGCCGGCTGGAGCGGGAGAATGTGCAGCTCCGAAACTGCTGCAGTTTGCTTTTGAAAATGAGTTGAAGCCAATCTGTCTGGGTGAATTTTGGTGGGGAGCTTCTCCCAAATCGGAAGTGCGTGTACACAAACAAGTCTATCCGGCATGCCGCGGTAAATGCGAGCCCATTCTCGGTCACATGCTCCTGGGAATCGAAACAGATGAAAACCCGATGCTTCAAAACCCGGCAGAAAACAAAGCATTGGAGGTCGTTTTTGAAGACAATTACCTGGTGATTGTGAATAAACCGGCAGAGTTCCTTTCAGTTCCCGGGAAAAACATCGAAGATTCGGTTTACACGCGCATGAAGGAAAAATACCCGGAAGCAACAGGCCCGTTGATCGTACATCGCCTGGACATGTCTACATCCGGGATTTTAGTACTGGCAAAAGATAAAAAAGTGCACATGCACCTGCAGAAACAGTTCATCAAGCGGAATGTCCAAAAGCGTTATGTCGCTTTATTAGACGGAATTGTAAAGGAGGACTCCGGAATGATCGATTTACCGCTTCGTGTGGACCTGGACGACAGACCGCGCCAGCTGGTGTGCTACGAGCATGGAAAACGCGCCGTAACGAAATGGGAAGTGGTGGAACGGAGAAACAATCAAACACTGATCTATTTCTACCCGATCACCGGAAGAACCCATCAATTGCGTGTTCATGCGGCGCATGTCCTTGGACTGAACGCACCGATCATTGGCGACGATCTTTATGGAAGCAAAGAAAACAGGCTTCACCTGCATGCGCAATTCCTGCAGTTCACGCATCCGATCACCAAAGAAGCTGTTAAGATAAAAGTGGATGCGGAGTTCGCATGATTTCTCCTACTTTTTTCAAGGCGAAAAAGTAGGCAAAACGCCTTTTGCCCACTTGCCGTTCAAGCAGCCTTCCATTTCGGACCGATTAACGGAAAGAAGGGATCAGGATCCCAAATGACAAGCACTTTCCGGAATCGGCAGCCGAAATGAAAGACCTTTATCTTCGACCGATCATTTTTTTTGTTTATAAAATGATTTGAGCAACTACAAAAGAACCTGGAATCCGCAATTGGGCGGGTATGGTATTCGCAGTATTGATTTGTGGAAAGGTTTCAATTTTCATCACGAAAGTTTCTCCGCGAGAGGAGGGGATAGCGGCCAAAGCAATTCAATCTACAACCAAAGCAACGGAGTCTGCAGCTAAAACAATTCAATCTGCGCTGAAAGCAAGAGAGAATTCAGTGAAAACAATTCGTTCTACAGCCAAAGCAATTCAATCTGCAACCAAAGCAATGGAGTCTGCAGCTAAAACAATTCAATCTGCACTGAAAGCAAGAGAGAATTCAGTGAAAACAATTCAATCTAAAACCAATGCAATTCAATCTGCACAAAGTGCAACTAAGTATTGAATCTGATACTGCGAACAAAATCCCAATTACAAGACCTGTTCAGGCTATTCTTAGTCCGTAAGAAAAACAATCCAGTAATTTGTAATTCGACATTCGTAATTATTCCTGCAGAATTTTATAATCCTTCTTCCTCCAGATATATCCGTCCAGGATGTAATGTACTACCTGCGGCATAATAAGCAATGGTACAAAAAGACAGATCACCTGGTCGTCATTCAACTGATTGAAGGTACCATAAAGCCATCCGAAAGGAACGGTATTTTCCCGCCAGATAAAGACATCCCAAAGTGTTTCTTCAAAGTAGGCGAAAGCAAAAACAATCGCGTAAAAAAGCACCCATCCCCATTTGGAAAGTACCAGTTTTAAAAGTGTAGGGGAATCTTCTTTGAGTTCTTTCTTTTCACTGAAATATACAAGTGCCAAATAAGGAATTCCATGCCCGATCACATTGACCAGGGAAAAAATGAAATCGTTATTGGTCAATACAATACTCACATAATAAGAAAAGCAGGTTGAAAGTGTCAATAAAATGCGAGGAGTATTCAAATACCCCGAATCCTGTTTCTCTTTCCATTCCACAAACAAGTACGCTATTCCAATCAGGATCATGACCCCGTTTAAGATTGGTTCCAGGAAAGGAAGGTTGATATACCAGAAATCACCGGCAGTCATCCAATTGAAGTTTTGCTGTCCTCTCACGTGCCAGATTAAGATAGGAATGACAGTAACCGCATAAATGGTGACCGACAAAATTCCTTTTCTCCATTTGTAAGAAGTTTCGCGCCTGGAATAGAGCCTAAAGAAACCGTATTGTTGTCGGATAAAATGAAAAACGGCAAAATAGGCCAGTAAAGACCAAAACAGTTTGCTGCTTATGGAGTAAAACATTACACCGACAATCCAAACCAGAAATGGAACGGCAAGCAGTTTCAGCTTATGAATCTTGAAGGCAGTTGGTTTGAAATACGTTTTGTAAACGGTTGTGTAAACATGCGCTACGTCGATTGATAAAACAATGAGTATCCAGGACCACGGAAAAATTTCTGTTTTTTGCTGATTAGTGAATTGTTCCGGCAAAAAGAATACGATCAATGGCGGGAGTGCCATGGGAGCAATGAACCACCACAGATCAAAAGAGCGTGATTTTATCCAGATCTTAGGCTTCATGATTGACGAGTTTGTTTGCGGCCAAAAGACCAAGGTCAAATCCTTCTTCAAAAACTGAATAGGATGAATAATCGGTGTGTGCCAGGTGAACGCGTTTTGCATGTGATTTTAACCGGAGATATTCCTGGTATTTTGCAAGTGCTCCCGGGTAAGGTGTTACCATTCCGTGTCCCCACCGCTGAAAACTGATACTTTGAATATGCTGTTCGATTAAAGGATGCATGGATGTCAGTTCTGAAACAACCAGATCACACATTTCTTCATCAGTCATTTGGAATAGTTTTCTGCGTTCAGTTTGCTCGTCTTCCCGGTCCAGTGCCAGGTAAACGCTAATTACATGCTTATCTCTATGTTGCCCGAATTCCTGGTGCCGGTCGGAAACATACCCCAATCCCTTCGTTCCGAATTTGACATTGTCCCATGCCAAAGGAGTTCCGTTTCCTTCGGGAATTTCATCTACTACAACAATGCCGATAAGCCAAGGATTGTGATGTATTCCTTCAAAATAGGATTGGGGCCAGGACGGAGATTTTAAGATATGTTTCGCCACATAGGAAGGTGAAGAAATAACAGCAGATTCCGCGCGGATATGAAGTTTTTTCTGTGCTTTAAGGTCAATTGCCTGAACGAGTACATGATCATCCAGTTCCTCAACCGAATAAACAAGTACATGTGTTTTGACTTGTTCGCGGATGCTTTTTTCCAGGATGTTTGTAAGGAAACCATTTCCTTCCGACCAGGTGAGTACTGTTGTAGGATCGGTATTTCCCGGTTTAGCCTTCCGCCCCGCAAAATAATGAATTCCTGCCCAGGCAGAAACTTTGTCAGAACCCGCTCCGAAATCATCCCGACAGCAATAATCCAAAAACCAGTGCAGTTCTTCCGAATGATATCCCTGGTCATTCAAATAGTCCTTGAAAGTAATTTTATCAAGGGCTTCCAGGTCTGAATTGATGCTGGCCTGTGAAATAGGAATGTTGAAAAGGTCAATTCCATCGGTGTTTTTTGCTTCTTTCAAAACCTTCATCTGATCGAAAAAGCGGGTGATTTCTGCGTGCGTTTCAGGACTTATTCCATATTCCGGAACCAAACCTTCGTGGAAAACACCCTTAAACAATAAGCGCTCATCCGGTGCATGACATAAAAAGTCTTCCAAGTAGTATTGACGTCCGTTCTCTTCTTTGGTAATTAGCCCCTGTTCTTTCAGAAAGTCAATTAATGCCCGGTTCTGTGGATTTGCAAGTGATAAGTAATGTGCTCCCAAAGGATATTTGGAATACCGGTTTTCTCCAAATCCCGAATTACCACCAACAGTTTCATTCAGCTCAAGTAACAGGAAATCGGTGAATCCTTTCTTCTGAAGGTGGTACCCTGTTGAAAGCCCACTGATTCCCCCTCCGATGATAACAGCAGGGATCTCCATTTTTTCAACCGGATAATCGCTGGCAAAATCAAAATTACCACGCAGCAAGTGCCCTCTGTCAAGTGGTGCGCCCAACCGATTCACCGAAATTTTGGATTTGGCAGTATTACAAGCAAGCAGGTCAGGCATTAACAATGCTACTGTTCCCAAAGTACCGATATAACGAACAAATGTCCTCCTTTCCATATCAATCAAATAAAGAGTCCCACTCTTTTTCAAATAGCGGAATAAGTGCCTGGTTATCCAATCGGTTAACCACCTTTTTATGGTCCTGCATATCCGGCGGGAAGAACTTCATGGATTTGAATTCTTCGGTAGAATAATACTTTAATTTCTTAGGAAGGGAACGGACTTTTAGTTCATTCAGATCGTATCCGAAAAGGATATATCCCCATTCCCCGAAAGAAGGCACATACGTATGATAAGGAATTGTCTGCAGGTAAGAAGCTTCAATGGTACTGTTGATACACCAGAACGATTCTTTGGCATACAAAGGTGAAGTACTCTGCATAACCGCCAGTGTGCGGTTAGTCATTACCCGCTGAAGTGATTTATAAAACGACAATGTATACAATTTCCCGACAGAGTAATTGGATGGATCCGGGAAATCTATGATGATTGCATCGTATTTATCTTTTGCTGTGTTTCTGAGCCACTCAAAAGCATCCGCATGGATCACCTTTAATTTGGGGTTGTTCAGCGAGTTTTGATTGAGCTTGGTCATTAATTCGTTTTTCGAGAAAATAGAGACCAGTTTGGGGTCCAGGTCAACCAAAGTTATATGCTGAACCTGCGGGTATTTCAGTATTTCCCGGACAGCAAAACCATCACCGCCGCCAAGAACAAGGATGTTTTTCGGTTTGCTGCAATGAGATAACACCGGGTGAACCAGTGCTTCATGATAACGGTATTCATCCCGTGAATTGAATTGCAGGTGGTTGTTCAGGAATAAGCTGTAAGCATTTCGGTCGCGTGTGAGCACGATGCGCTGGTATTTCGAATTGGTTGCATAAATGATACTTTCCCCGTAAATTTCTGTTTCACTTATCCGGTTAATCCGCCCGGCGTAAACAAATGCAAAGATTAGCAGAAGTGAAGCCCCGGAAGCCTGGATAAAAAGCAATGTCGGATGTTTGAGTTCTTTTCTGAAATAATAAATGAGGTAAAGTGCCAGTCCGACATTGAACAAACCGAAAAGTACTGAAGTTCTTGTCAGGTTAAGATAAGGAACCAATACTATCGGAAATGCAATCGAAGCAATCAGCGCACCGATATAATCAAAAGTAAAGACTTTGGAAACCAAATCCCTGAAACCGACCTTATTCTTAAGGATGCGCATAATCAGCGGAATCTCAAGTCCGACAAAAATTCCCGTCAGGAGAACAAGTCCGTAAAGAATGATCCGGAAGTACCCGCTGTAACCAAAACTGATAAATAAAATGGCACTGCTCAATCCTCCGATCACTCCTGTAATCACTTCAATGCGAATAAAATGTTCGATGAGGTTGTTCCGGAGGAATTTGGATAAATAAGAACCGATACCCATTGCAAAAAGATAGGTTCCAATAACTGTTGAGAATTGAGTAACGCTGTCTCCCAGTAAATAACTGGCAAGTGTTCCTGCAACTAATTCGTAAATCAACCCGCAGGTAGAAATGACGAAAATGGTGAATAAAAGTAAATAATGCATCTTAATGAATGGCTGAAGCAATAATAATCGCTACAGCTATAATATATGCACTTGCCATCATTGCCAGTGCTGTGTTTTTGTTTTGTGAGACCTCTTTCCACAGGTTTTGAGGAGCCAGTTTTTCAATAATTACAAATGACACAATCAGGATTGCTATTCCCAATCCCGCATAGATCAACGATGCCAATACCGTGTCCCAATTTACAATTCCCTTCATAAGCGTTTATTTATGATGCACACTGCCGTGAGTCGTATTCGGTGCATACTTGGTTCCATACTCTGATTTAAACAACTTGAAACTGCCGGATTGTGCCCATAAAAAGGATACAACAACAGCAGCTGCAATAAATGTTGCAAATTTATTTCTCTTTATAAAATTCATGCCTGACTATCGAATAAATTGTCAATTTCTCCCTTTCTCATTAATTCATACCTGCGTTTTAATAAATTAATGATGATCATCAAACCCAATATAGGAAAGACAAGGATACAGGTGTTCCAAACTTCCGTGCTTGCGTATCTTGCTTCAAGGTATAGGTTCTTATCCGAAGTAACGGAAGAGAAAATCTTTGCTTTTACGTGATACCTCCCACCGGGAACGGATGAAAGACCAACTGTTCCCATATTACTTCCTTCAGACCATGAATAACCGTTATCTACCCCCGAGTAATATTCGGAAATCACACCGAATTCTCTTTCTTCCCCGTTTGCTTCGTTAACCAAAGTCAGTGCAGCTTCAATCCATTCATTGCTCAAGCTTGCTGTAGTACTGAATTCCAGATAATTGCCGGTAGCGTTACTGTCAATATAAAAGCTCTTACTAACAAAATCTTCAGTCTGGGTGTCAGTCCATGAAACAGGAACGTTTTCATGGAAGATTTGCCGGTATGACCTGGTCGCTGACCAGAAAATAGAGGCTAGAATAATAAATCCGATCAATGCCAGGCACATTTTATTAAAAGTACGCACATTAATTCCTCCCAAAACAGGCTGAGCTATACCGATTCCTTCCTTTTCCTGCGATTCGATCCGGTAGTCATTGAACATGGCAGAAACCTGCTTCCTCGTCATATGTCTTCCTGAAAAAGTGCTGATGCGTTTGCTTTTCTCGTCTTTTTCAATAGAAATAATATAAGGGGGCGAAATGTAATCGGAACACCTGATGTTCTTGACGTCAATAACATCGTAGTGAAATTCACCGATGCAGTATTTAGAGGCATAATTATATCCCTGCAGAAAATCATAATCCCGGTCCTGGAACCTGAAAACAGTATCCGTATTAGAAAGGATTTCCTGAGCAGGAATGGTATGGTCTTCTCTTAACCAGGTATAATTTCCATAAGAGCAATTCAGAAAAGAAATTTCTCCTGTTTCACTCAATAACAGGATTTCGTCCCATTTGTCAGCATAGCGGTAAGCGACATGTTTGTGAGCCTGGCCAATAACAGTATGCTTAACTCCTTCAAATGTCCCAACCGTCCCGATTTTAAAACACTTCAAAAATTGGGCATTCTGATTGGGGATTTTAAGGTATTTGTCAAAATACAGCCGATCATGAATTTTGCCGCATTTCGGACAGGCAAAAGTTTGAAGCTTATGCTGAATGTATAATTTAGAAACGGTATGGCATCCTGTACATTTAAAAGCAGTTCCGTGCTCATTAACAGTTATACAAGAATCAAAATTTGTCATTGGGGCAAGCTGGCTATAATCGGTACAAATATCACTAAATAATCTAAAAATGCAAGGGAGACAAGTAAGGGTGAAAAATTTTTCGCCCTTACTTCACCCATAGCTGTGAATAATTCAGAATTACTATGCTATTTTTGACTACCGAATAATTTAGTATGAATCCAGCAGAAGCACAAAAGAGAATCGAATTCCTGACCCAGGAATTAACCCAGCATAATTACAATTATTACGTAGAAAGCAATCCTACGATATCTGATTATGAATTCGATCTGCTTTTGAAAGAATTGCAGGACCTGGAAGCTGAATTTCCGCAGTTTGCTTCTGAATTGAGCCCTACAAAGCGCGTGGGCGGAGATATCACCAAGAAATTTGAGACGGTTGTACACCGATTCCCGATGCTTTCACTGTCGAATACCTATTCGGAAGAAGAGATCATTGACTGGGAACAGCGTTTGAAAAAATTGGCAAGCGGACCGATCGAATATGTCTGCGAGTTGAAGTATGATGGGGTGGCCATTGGAATTCGTTATGTAAATGGAAAGTTTACGCGTGCGGTTACACGTGGTGACGGAACACAGGGTGAGGATATTTCTGCAAACGTAAAAACCATACGAACTGTTCCGTTGACATTGAGAGGAGATTTTCCGGATGATTTCGAAGTTCGGGGCGAGATATTCTTCCCGCGGGCGAATTTTGATGCAATGAACAAACAACGCGAAGAACTGGGAGAACCTGTCTTTGCCAATCCACGTAACTCAGCTTCCGGTACCTTGAAATCTCAGGATTCGAAAGTGGTGGCAGAAAGGGGTCTGGATTGTTATTTATACGGGGTCTATGGTGATGATCTGAATATGGAATCGCATCTGGAAAGTGTTGAAAAAGCGCATGAATGGGGATTCAAAACGCCACAGGTGAAGGACCGGTATATTGAAAAAACTTCCAGCATTGAAGGTATCATGGAATTTATCCATTATTGGGACAAGGAACGGTATAATCTGCCATTTGATATAGACGGAATCGTGATCAAGGTCAATAATTACGATCAGCAGTCGGATTTAGGCTTTACCGCAAAATCACCACGCTGGGCAATTGCCTATAAGTTCAANNCCGGTTGCGAACCTGAAACCGGTTTTGCTGGGCGGAACGGTTGTCAAAAGAGCTTCTTTGCACAATGCAGATCAAATCGAAAAACTTGACCTGTATTTGGGAGATGAGGTATTTGTTGAAAAAGGCGGGGAGATCATCCCGAAAATTGTTGGGGTAAATACAGATTCCCGCCAGTCTACAGCGCAAAAAGTAGTTTTTATTGAACATTGTCCGGAATGTGGTTCTCAACTTCATCGAAGAGAAGGAGAAGCACAGCATTACTGCCTGAACGATTTGGTTTGTCCGCCCCAGGTGAAAGGCCGTATGGAACATTTTATTTCCCGGAAAGCTATGAATATCGACGGATTGGGAGCGGAAACGATCGATTTGCTCTATAAAAAAGGATTGGCAACCAGCATTGCAGATTTATATGATTTAACTTTTGATCAGGTAGTGAACCTGGACCGAATGGCAGACAAGTCTGCAAACAACCTGATTTTGGGAATTAAGAATTCAAAACAAATTCCTTTCGAGCGGGTATTGTTTGCTTTGGGAATTCGTTTCGTAGGAGAAACGGTTGCAAAAAAACTGGCAAACGCCCTGAAAAACATTGATGCGATTGCAAACGCAACTTATGATGAGTTGATCGCTGTAGATGAGATCGGCGAGAAGATCGCCATTGCTGTTCAGCAATTCTTCCAGAACCCGCGTGCACTTCAAACGATAGATCGTTTAAAAGCAGCCGGAATTCAATTCGAGGTAGAAGAAGTAGCATTGGATTCCAATGAACTGGAAGGAAAAACATTTGTGGTTTCGGGAGTATTCTCCAAATTCAGCCGTGATGAGATCAAAGAGCTGATTGAAAAAAATGGGGGAAAGAACGTGGGATCGATCTCAGCCAAGACCAGCTACGTGCTTGCAGGAGAAAATATGGGACCTGCCAAATTGGAAAAAGCCAGCTCACTAGGCATTCCGATTATTTCCGAAGACGATTTCCTGGCAATGATCTCTACGAATTAAAGTTTTCAGCTTTGTTGGCGCGAGTCTCTAATTCGTGCCAAGAAAATTAGAGATTAACTCCAATGACTCACCGGATACTTCACTGTCCTCAATTTGTGTCATTGGTTCTCCATTGAAATGCGCTGTAATTCCATCCCACTCCAATGTTCCTTCTTCAAACTCGCGGATTTGTTCATCACCATTTTTCGTCATGGATTGAAACTTAAGAGCCGAAATTGCAGCGCTCAGTTGCGACTGAACGCTACGGATTTCTTTCCGCATAGTAATCCATTTATAAATCACGCTTTTATCTTCAGATTGAATGTCTGTTCGTTTAATTTCAACAATTAATTGAGTTGCGTTTTCAAAACAAAAAAGCACTTTGAAAGGAAATGGAGTTGTTGTCATAACACAAAAGTATGCTGAAATGTAAAATGGTACGTTGAAAAAATAGAATACGCAATTTTGACAGCAGAATCATTCCGAGTAAAAGTGGTATTTTAACAATTTGTAAGATTAATTGGTAATTCGTACTTCGGCATTCGTAATTCGCAATTGATTTCGTAATTTTGGATCAACTTTTTACTGTTTAAAAACAAGAACAATGAATCTATTTAAAGGAGCCGGAGTTGCATTGGTTACACCATTCAACGCAGACATGTCCATTGACTTCCCGGCATTGCGCAGATTGGTACAGGAACAAATTGC
>DJFP01000078.1:0-706 GCA_002432565.1 Flavobacteriales bacterium UBA5869 | reverse complement strand
AACGGGAAATTACCTGTCGTTTACGGAGCCGGTGGAAATAACACGATGTCCGTAATCGAAGCGTTTAAAAATATTCCGAAAGGAGTAGACGGGATTTTGTCCGTAGCACCTTATTATAACAAACCGACCCAGGCCGGTTATCTGGCACATTACAAAGCCTTGGCATCCGAAACGGACCTGCCGATCATTTTGTACAATGTTCCGGGAAGAACGGGATCGAATGTGCTCCCCGAAACTACTTTGGAATTGGCTGAGATCAAAAACATCGTTGCTATGAAAGAAGCTTCCGGCAATATGGAACAAATCATGGAAATCATTCGCTGCAAACCAGAAAACTTTTTGGTTCTTTCCGGAGATGATGCGATTACGCTTCCTTTGATCGCAGCAGGTGCTGACGGTGTTATTTCCGTAGTAGCGAATTCATTCCCGGCACAATTTAGTCAAATGGTTACAAGCGCTTTGAACGGTGATTTTGAAACAGCAAGAAAATTCCATTACGATTTACTTCCCGTGACCAGGTTAATGTTTGCAGAAGGAAATCCCGGAGGAGTAAAAATTGTACTGGAAGAATTGGGTTGGATGAAACCGTTTATGCGTCTTCCGCTGGTTCAGGTATCCGAAGGTTTGAAGTCGAAAATTGTTGCGGAAACAAAAAAACTGGCTAAATAATCACGCGATTCATTGAAAATTAATAGATTCGCAGGAA
>DJFP01000285.1 GCA_002432565.1 Flavobacteriales bacterium UBA5869 | reverse complement strand
CGTAACTTCAACAAAAAATAGAACGTAATGAGATTGACATTCCTTGCCATAATAGCTTTATTAAGTACACATTCCTTCAGCCAGATTACTTTCGAGCACGGAACCCTGAATGAAGCTTTGAAAAAAGCAAAAGAGGCTAAAAAACCGTTATTCGTAGATGTGTTTGCAGTTTGGTGCGGACCTTGTAAACAGATGGCAGCAACTGCTTTCGTTGATCCGGAAGTGACGGCTTTCTACAATTCAAACTTTATTTCTTTGAAATTAGACGGTGAAAAGAACGATGGCCCTGAAGTGATGCGTAAATATGGGATCAGTGCTTATCCTACATTGTTGTATTTCAATGCAAACGGAGAACTGGTGGCAAAAGTGGTTGGTGGTCAACAGGCAAAACAGCTGCTTGCAAAAGGAAAAGAAGTTCTGAATCCGGAAGGAAATCCGGTTTTCCTGGCAAACAAGACATACCAGAAGTCTAAAAAGAAACGAGAAGATCTGAAGGCTTTTGTGAAAGTTTTGTCAGATAATGAGCATGATTCTTTGACCAAGTATGCGGCAGAGTATTACCAGAAATACCCAAACCTGGATTTAAAAGATCCGGTTGAATTACAGGTGTTTAATAGTGCCGTTCATGATTACAAATCTCCTTTGAGCAAAGAATTCCTGAACAACGAAGAAAACGTGAAAAACCAGGATGCGTATCTGGGCAAAATCAACGATTATTTCATGACAACTTTCCAGCAGGCGAAAGCAGCTAATGATTTTGAAATTATGCAGAACATGGTAGTGGAAATTTATCCTTATCTGCAGAAGTGTGATATTCCCGACCTTCCTTCCCAGGCAGATTACATGGAATATGTAAAAAGCCAGTTCGTCCGCTGATTCGGGTGAGATTTATGTAATAATCCGGGAATTTTTTGTAATGGTAATGCTTTGATATTGAATGACCTTTGTAGGAGAGAAGAAGGTAGTACATTAAATATTAAAGTTATGTCAGAGCAAGAGAGAAACACAGGTTCCGATACGAATCAAAATCGTGATCGCGAGCAGAATCAGAACCAAAATCAGGGATCTGGTCAAAGTCAGTCTACAGGTTCAAATCCGAATACGGGTTTTAACCAAAACCAGGGTAACCCGAGTGCTCAACGTGAGGATTCGCAGACTAAACAAGGTCAGGGAAATCAAAACCAGGGTAGTTCCGGAGGTAATCAGTGGAATGACAGAGGGAATGAACAGGATTCCAACACAGGTACAGGTACCAACATGCATGCAAACCAGGGATCCGGTCAAAATTCGGGTACAGGACAAAACACTGCACCGTTTCAAATTACGGGCAATTGGGGACAGCAATCATCCCGATTAAAGGATAAGTATAGTCAGCTTACAGATTCCGATCTGGATT
This sequence comes from Flavobacteriales bacterium UBA5869, assembly GCA_002432565.1. Classification (GTDB taxonomy): domain Bacteria; phylum Bacteroidota; class Bacteroidia; order Flavobacteriales_D; family Crocinitomicaceae; genus Fluviicola. The sequence goes on along the minus strand of DJFP01000285.1, from coordinate 10,452 downwards.
TTAAACCCGGGCAGGAAGATCAATTGATGAACCAAATCGGTACAAGACTCAACAAGTCACGCGATGAAGTCACAAATATCCTGAACGAGTTTAATAATCCGAATCAGGGCCAGAATCAAAATCAGCAGAATCCATCCAATAAAAACCAGTCTGATCAAGGGCAGTTTAACGAGGATGAACCTGATAGATTCACGCTGTAATACTTTTTTTTAGATGTGTAACAAAACTAAGAGCTACTATTAGTTGGTTAATAGTAACTGTTAGGTTCTATCTAGAGAAGGGCGCCGGTCAATTTGACCGGCGCTTTTTTGTGACTAAGACTCCGTTTCTTAAGTATTCAAATACGTGTTTTTTTGAAATAAAGGTATAGAGAGAAGTCAAAATTAGCTTTAACAATCCTTAAGGCTTCTGTAAAATATGCAATTAATGAGTCGAATCATGTAATATTTTAAAAGATTTCAACTCGCATATTTGTTACAGGTGAAAACAAATTCACTGTTAATCTGGATAGTCATGAAAAGAATAATAATCCGCCTGGGATTATCACTTTTGGTAGTCATTCTTGCAAGTTGTACAGATACCGGGGCAAAGAGAGTTGACAGAGCTGCGGATGGGGTACAGGATGCGAAAGAAGATTTGGACCAGGCACAGAGAGAATATGAGGAAGAGGTTGCCGAATACCGGCGTTCCGTTCAGGAAGATATCGATAACAACAGGCTTGAAATAGATCGCCTGAGAGCAGAAAAAATCAATGCTCGTTCGGATGTCATTCAAAGAAGAAATGAACGAATTGAAGCACTGAGAAAGCGCAACGATGAAATGGAAGCTCGTATGCAGGAAATGAAAAATACGAGGAGAGAAAACTGGCAGGAATTTAAAAGAGAGTTCAATAATGATATGGATGAACTCGGACAAGCTTTTAGAGATCTTGGAAAGGACAATGTCAAGTAATACAAATAAGAGTCTGCAACGGCAGACGGTAATAATAGACAAGCCTTTGCACGGTCTTAAAGAATACCATGTTGATAGGTTAAAATTGGTTTTTAGAAAAGGAATCCGCTGTAGAAATGCTGCAGCTCCGGCCTAAGCATACAGCGGAATCCTTTTTTATTCAACGAGCTTATAGATTTCAAAACTAACAGACAAATTTCCGGCCCGCTCCGGCGGACGGGAAAAATTATTCACCAATTAATACAAATGATCATGAGAGCAATATTGAGCACTATAGCAATTATAGTAGTTATCGGTTGGGCCATCGGGTACTTTGGTTACCATACAGGAGGTTTATTTCACTTAATTTTAGTAATTGCACTGATAGCAATAGTTTTGCAGCTGATCCCGGGAAGAAGGGATTAATAATATACGTGAAGTTTAATACAAAAAACCATTCGGCAATATTGTTGTTGAATGGTTTTTTTTGGGTTTAAACGGTAGAATAAAAATGTGAAATAATTATAAAACATAACAATGTGTTTTGCTGCACGGTTTTTTAGTTCTATCTTAGGACCATAACACACGCACAACATTATTACTGAATTTATAGCGAACTATTTTCTAAAGGATTACCAATTTTTTTCTGATACCTGAATAACTAAGTGGACAGAGTTAGTTTTTAATTTAAAAATTAAAGTGGGATGAAGTTATTTATTAAATACATGGTAAGTCTTCGTTGTAAGATGATCGTGAAGGAGGAACTTGCAAATCTGGGTTTACGCCCGAGTAAAGTAGAATTGGGAGTTGTGGAGGTGAAAGATCATGTGTCTGATGAACTTCGTGAAAAAATAAGGGTAAATTTGTCCAAATGCGGACTGGAACTGTTGGAAGACCGGACCAGTATCCTGATAGAACAAATAAAAGGGGTTGTTATCGAAATGATCCATTACTCGGATGAAGCCCCAAAAGTTAATTATTCTGATTACATCAGTGAAAAACTCAACTACGACTACACATACCTTTCAAATGTGTTTTCTAAAGTAAAAGGAATTACGATTCAGCAATTCATTATTATGAACAAGATTGAGCGCGTAAAAGAACTTTTGATGTACGATGAAATGAATCTCACAGAGATTTCTTACAAGTTAAATTATAGCAGTGTAGCGCATTTGTCCAATCAATTCAAGAAAATCACCGGGCTTTCTCCGTCTTTCTTCAAACAGACAAGACATGAAAGAAGCAACCTGGAAGCATTCTGATAAGATTCAAAAATAAATTTCGGGTATTTGAAAAAATCTTACTCAAAAAGAAACAACAATTAATCCAATAAGTTCAACATTCAGTATGTTGAACTTATTGGTTATCTTCCTCTAAATCAGTGTGATTGTCACCACCGAGACTGTAATAATTATTTTCTTCATCTTCATTACCGGTATCTTCCTGTTCATCATCCAGTTCTGAGCCGGGGACGTCCAGGTTTTTGTCAATGGAAGATTCATTGAAAGGTTTATTTCTGGCAGGGTTTTCAGGATCAAGGTCCTTTTCTTCTTTATCAGTTTGATAAATATCCTCACTTGCCGGATAAGCCGGATACCCCGGAAATTGTTCCTGATCTTTTCCGTCTTTTTTGTTTGATTTCTTTGTACTCATGACTTTCGTATTGATCAATCAATTTACGAAAATTCCGAACAAGAATTATTGCAGGTATGAAAGGATTCTCTTATATCATTTACAGATTCAAAACATGCTGGTTTTGAATTTCTCTACAATCCCATCAAGCGCTTGATCCATTTCAGCTTCCCTTCGGAATAGGGGGGATATTTGAGTTTGGTTTCAAACCAGGTTGCTTTTTCCAATATGCTTTTGTAATGAGAAAATGTTTTGAATCCTGCTTCACCATGATAGGATCCCATTCCGCTTTGCCCCACACCACCAAATGGCAAGCGGCTGTTGGAAATATGCATAATGGCTTCGTTGACTGCTCCGCCTCCGAATGAAAGTTCGTTCAGTAATTTGTTTTTTAGGAAAGTGTCATTGGTGAAAACATAGCAGGAAAGCGGTTTTTCACGCTTTTTGACCTCTGAAATGGCCCCTTCCAAAGACTCATAAGTGATTACCGGTAAAATTGGCCCGAAAATTTCTTCCTGCATGACCGCATCGTCGAAGGTAACATGATGCATTAAAGTCGGCTGGATGATCCGTTCTTGTTCCAGAATTTCTCCACCGAAATAGATTTTCTCTTTATCGATCAGTTTCTTTAGGCGCTCTATATTCCGGTCGTTGATGATTCGGATGTAGTTTCCATTCTCCACGGCGTAGGAAGCTTGTTCGATTTCTGCTTTTGCAAGTTTTAAAAACGCGTCTTTCATGCTTTTTGGGAGCAGCACATAATCCGGAGCAATACATGTTTGGCCCGAATTGAGGAATTTAGCCCAAATGAGCCGCTTGACACTCATTTTCAGATTAGCGCCTTCGGTAAAAATGGCAGGGCTTTTTCCTCCGAGTTCCAATGTAACGGGAGTGAGGTGTTTTGCAGCTGCCTGGTATACGATTCGCCCTACATTAGTGCTTCCGGTAAAGAAAATCTTGTCGAAGCGTTGTTCGAGTAATGCGCTTGTTTCGTCAACTCCACCTTCTACAACCCGGAAAAATCCGGGATCAAACGAGTTGTTGATTAATTCTGCTAAAATCTTGCTGGTATTGGAAGGAAGTTCGCTGGGTTTCAGGATAACGGTATTTCCGGCAGCGATAGCGGCAATAGCGGGAGCTAATGATAATTGATAAGGATAATTCCAGGCGCCAATGATCAGTGAAACTCCCAATGGTTCCGGAATGATGTAGCTTTTCGCCGGAAAGTTCACCCAGTTTGTTCGTACGCGTTTCCGTTTTGCCCACTTTTTCAATTTGCGGCATGCTTCATCAATATCCAGGAAAACCAACCCGAATTCATTGGTAAAAGTCTCAAAAGGAGATTTGCCGAAATCTGCGTAAATGGCTTCGTTCAAGCGGTTTTGGTTCGATAATAACAGGCTCTTAAGCTTTTGTAATTGATCTATTCTGAAATCCAGGTCCTTTGTTTGATTGGAATTGAAAAATACGCGTTGCTGATCAATGAATGCTTTCATGATCTTAAGTTAGCAAAATAAGCAGATCAAAACGCTTTAAAATTGTCTTCTCTGAATATAATTTAAAGNNCGTTACATAAATAGCATGACTCAATAAATCTCTCTCCCGGATAATGAATTTCGAATCGTTTGGTAAACCTTCAATATCCAATAAAATGTGGATGTTTACGGAAATATTCGGTTTGATTACCTGGCCTAAATCAGTTACACTGCCAATTGTTTTACCATTACAAATGACTTCACTTTGTGTACTGATTCCATGAGAGTTTTCGAAATTAATAATCAACTCTCGGTTCGATTGCCCGTATGAATAAAGCACTATTAAAGAGAAAATGAAAATGAGTTTCATATAGGGAAAATAGCTAAAATTAAGATGCAAAAATATACTTCGTGCTCTTAGCGTCCCTCGTGGTTGCTTACCTTATTTCGTTTTCTCATTCACTTCATGCACCTCTTTTTTGATATCGCGCAATTCGTGCAGCATGGAGTCCTGGGTTTGAGCAGGCTTTTTGAAGCTTTCATCCATCATGTCATTGAATTCCTTACCCCAGTCAATTTCCTTGATGGCTTTACCGTTCACGCGGTCAGAGCTTTTTAAAGCATATTTCGACTTTCCGGGAATAACGTAAAGTGCATTGCTGAATATACCGTCTTTTGCAATCAGGAATTTAGAATCGCGCGGTAACTGGTCCACTTTATCTAAGTGGATATGAACGTCAATTTTATAATCCTTGCTGAATTCTATTTTCGTCACCGTTCCCACATCCTGCTTTTTGATGATCACATAATCGCCTTCGTCCAAACCGTTGATTTCTTCAAACGAAATAACCAGGTCGCGCTTGGGATCACTGCAGGAGAATAAAAGAACCGAAAGGGAAAAGATGATGAGGAATTGTTTCATTTCAACGTATTTGGACGTAAAGATAATTGATTAGATTGATTGCGAAACAGGTTCCATTTTCTCATTCTGTTTCAAAGAAATGACCTCTACAAAACAAGATTCATCCCGAATTTCCAGTTTTTGACTGTGTTTGAAATTCAAAACCTGCCCGTTCTCGCGAATTTCAGCATTTTTAGAAAGGTCCAGTGTTTCAATCAGCCAGCCGGATTGCTGTGCTTTTTCTTTTGCAAGAATTCCTTCATCGTCGAAATCGCCGTCCGGTGAGGAGTAGAAGGCCGTGTAACCGTAATTGATATCGACTGCCGGTGACCACAACGCTTCTCCGATTGTTTGAGAAACACAGGTAAACAGTTGCTGCTCCATGGCTCTTGCCCGAGCGCCGATGTGCACGCGTGTCGCGCCTTTCAGGGTTTCCGTGCAGGAAGGAACCAAAATAAACTCGGCCCCGGCTTCTGCTAATAAATGACCTCCAATCGGAAACTCGATATCGAAACAAATCTGAATGCCAAATTTCCCGAACCGGGTGTCGAATACCCGCAAAGCTCCGTCGGAGCTCGAAATTCCCCAGGATTCATCTTCGAAACGGGTCATAAAATGTTTGTCCTGGTGGGAAAAGGTGTTTTCGGTAAAGACAAAGCAGCGGTTTACGGTTTTTTCTCCCAAATCAACCGGGAAGCTCGGTGCAACGATGACGCATTGGTATTTCTGAGCAAATTCCCGGAACGATTCGATGAAATAGGGCAGAAACTCCTGCATATGATCGATCTGAAGTTTCAAATCATTTCTCACTGCTTCTGAAAACAGAGAAGTTAATTCCATGCTTCCGTATTCGGGAAATACCAGGATTTGAGCGCCTTGAGAGCACGCCTCTATAATCCAATTTTCGGTGTGTTTTTTCCAATCTTCCAATGATTGATGGAATGCGATCGGGTATTGTGCCAATGCAATTCTTACTTCCATTCTTTGGTCCAAAAAATCAGTTCTTTTTCAGTTTCCTGCGTTTCGTTCCTGTCGAGCCATGCCATGCGGCAGGAATAATCCTGCTTTTTGTACCCGCGTTTCGTCCAAAAACCATCGTTCGGACGGTAAGCAGCCGGCCGAAGCGTATGGTCCTCCGGTCGGATAACCGAGCAGAAAGCGGTTGTTGTAAATCCGTTTTCCAAAGCATATTTTTCGCGGACATCAAAAAAGAGATGTCCTATTCCACGACCCCGGTATGTATCGAGTAAAATACTTTCTCCGAAATAGAAGATTTCGCCGATATTCATTCTGCTGTCCAAAAATGGCTGCTGTATTTCTTTCGATTCAGCGATTAAAGGCATTCCAGTGGCTGCACCTACAAGTTGTTCACCATCAAACACGCCAAAAGCAATGCTCAACGGATTTTTGGTATAAACCTGCAGGTAGTTTTCTTCGTATTCTTGTGAGCCTTCATACAAATAGGGGAAATCGTAAAAAACGCGGATGCGCAATTGTCCCAATTGTGGGATCAGTTTTGCAATATCCGGCCCAGTAACGGATTCGTAATGTAATTGATCCACCTTTATTTGGAAACCAGTTCGATCCATAATTCCAGGTTGTAATACGTGGCTACACGGCTTATTTTCCCTCCTTTTACTTCTAAAAATGCAGCTGCCGGGAGCACGTATGTTTGTCTGTGTGCCGGAGGTAAACCTTCTTCCGCTTTTTTATAGGTTCCGTGAACCACGAATTCAGCGGCAATACGTCCTTCTGTTTCGGACGAAAAGAGCACCATATCTTTCAATGTTTCGGAATAACTGGTATCCATGTGATGCATGAATTCGGTAAAGAGTTTTTTCCCGATACGGGGTGTTCCCTGGTTGGGCTCGTGTTTGATATTTTCGTCGACTAAGGACAACATTTCGTCCCAGTTTCTGGCATTGAATGCGTCGTAATACGCTTTTACGATTTGTAAACTTGTCATATTAAATGATAAATTCAATAATTGTCAATTATCAAGCTTTCGGCATCCGAATCGTAGCTTGATAATTATTCCATTTCATAATTGATAATTAATTCGGGCATTCCCCTTTCACATATTTCGTAATTCCATGACATTGTGCAGTGCAGGCGTTGGAATACGTTTTATTGTTGCATCCGCAAACCGGATCATACTGCATGGTGCAGACACAATCCTCTTTTACTTTTTCTTTGCAGTCTTCTGTTTTATTACAGCTTTTAGCCGAAGCACCAACGGCTAATATCGAAGCGAATATCACTAGTTTCATAATCCGTGAATTTACGCTAAGATACTGAAAAAAATGCCGTCAATGACCTTTGCCATTTTGGAAATATTCAGGGTTCCCATCTCATCAGTTTTCTGGTGGTAATTCTTGTTCCGGTAAAAAGCTGTGTCTGTGACCATACACGCACTGAATCCCATTTTCCAGTAGTTCAAATGATCCGAAAAGTCTATGCCGGTTAGTGATTTCGGACCGTTGAATTTCTTGACAGGAAGCTGTGTAAAATGGTCCATGTATTTGGTGAATTTCCGGGCAGTTTTTCCTTTGCTGAATTTGTTGACAACTGTGATATAGTTTCCGCGCGAACCGTAAAATAGTTTCAGGAATCCTATAGGGTAATCCTGTGTGTGTTTCTCCTCTTTGAAATACCCGATCATTTCCAGGCAGATCATCCCGGAAATCTTCGCATGAGATTGTTTGAGTGACTGTGCATGAATGTAAGATCCCATGTATTCCGTGCGGAAAAACGGTGGCTCTTCCAGTGTATAGGCAACGAGTTCAATGTTCTTATGTTGTTTTTGTGTTTTCAACAAACGTGCAATTTCCAGTAAACCTATGATCCCTGAAGCGTTATCATCGGCACCTTCCTGGTTGCCGCATACATCGTAATGCGCTCCGATCACCAAACGTTCATGAATAGTATCACCGAATCGAGCCACGACATTTCCATAAGTGATTCCGTTCACCAGGTATGTTTGATAAAAAACGGTATCTGCATACTGCCTGAAATAACTGAAAATGAATGCGGCTGTTTCGTTAAGTTGATCGGGATTTTGATAATTGCGCGGCTTGGATGTTTTGGTGAGTTCAATCAACAATTCTTTGATGCGGGTAGTATCTGATTGAGCAGATATGTTTAGGCTGAAAAAGAAAAGAAGCGGGAAAATGATCTTCATGTTTTCGGATTGAGAGAAGTTGTACAACCGGAAAGTTAAAAGGTTTAATGGAACCGTGAGTTGAAAAGATTGGAAGGTTTGGTTTGATTGATTGAATGGTCTTAAAAAGCAATTGACAACTTTTTTGTTTCGAAACTATAAAACTTTTCTTCTTATCTTTGAGAATATGAGCACAGCGGAATTAAGATTGGACTTGCATAAAATGATTGAGAGTATCAATGACAATACTACTCTAAGTGCTGTTTATGCTTTTCTTTCTGGTAATAAAGAACTTCCTGAGAGTGATTGGGCTGAAGCTTTGAGTAAAGAAGAAGAAGAAGCAATATTGGAAGGACTGAAACAAGAATCTTCCGGGAAGGTAAAATCGCATGATCAAATCCTTGCGAAACACCGTAAACAGTTTCCTCATTTAAAGTTATAATGCAGATTGTTTGGACAGACAAGGCTGATGATTCGTTTGATCAGATCTGTGCTTATATTCTTGAAAAATTTACTCAAAAAGAAGTGGATGATTTTGTCCTAAAATCCTATGAGGTTTTATTTGTCATTCAGTCTCATCCAAAACTTTATCCTGTATCTAAAGTTAAGAATTACAAGTCGGTCAGAAAAGCTGTGATTCACCCACATAGCACTTTGTATTATCGGATTACGAATAAATCAACGATTACGTTGGTTACCTTTTGGGATAATAGGATGAACCCGCGGAAAAAGAAATGAGTTATTACGTCTGATTTCAATTTACAATATCAAAATCCACGTGATAATGATCGTCATGCAGACTGTCAATCAAATCACTCAGATTCGTCGCAAAATAAATACCGCTGGCTTTTAGTTTATTCCCGTATTCGGTCGCAAACAGATTGTCCTTGAGTGCAATTTTCAGAATGACTTTCTCGATCTTTAATCCTTGTTTTTTTGCTTCTTCATTCAAGATCAAAATGTGCCGGGCCATTAGGTTAAAGTCGATTGAATAAGTTGGGTCTTCCATGTAAATCCCGTTCTGGTCGAAATCCATCAGGTAGTGTGAAAGTCCTGTGGTGTTGAAGTCTGTGCATGAAACTCCGTTTTTCATGAGTGGCGACATGAAGTCTACACTCAATCCATTCTGATGCGTTCTGTGAGGCCAGATCTTTCCACCGTGTTCATTGGAGCATTCCATTAGTCCGAATTCAAAAGCAGGAAGCAGTGTCTCAAATTGCTGATAGGCAGCCAAAACCGTTCGGTTTACTTTTTCGTGAGTGAAAGCGTGTTTATTCAGGTAGCTCGTAGTGTCGAAGTAAATGAAGTTCGGACCTTTGAAGGGAAAAATACGTCCGTTCTTTAAAGTGCCATTGCTGACTGTTCCGGAAGAAACACTGTTCTCTGTTTTATACCGGTATTGCTCATACAATTCCAGTATTGGATTTGATCCGGGCTGTTCGGAAATAAGTTCCGTTGGTTTCATTTTGTCGGTCGGTTTAATTTGCCCGCTGCAGGATTGAATAACCAGGAGAAGTAAGATAATAGGAGTCAATTTCATGAAAAGCCACTAAACAAAATTAATGCCGAAAATCCGTGTAGACACGCGATTAATCGCTTGCTCACGGATTTAGTTTCATTGAAGTTTAGGCAATAAAAAACCCCGACGTTCGCAGCGCGAAGTCGGGGTCGTATATTGAGAATAATCTTCGACTTAGTGAGAGAAGCTTCTTTTTTCTTTGATACGTGCTGCTTTACCAGTAAGACCACGGAAGTAGAAGATACGTGCACGACGTACAGCTCCACGCTTGTTTACTGTAATTGTATCGATGAAAGGAGATGAAATAGGGAAGATACGCTCTACACCTACGTTTCCTGACATTTTGCGAACTGTAAACGTTTCAGTTGTACCTTGACCACGACGTTGTAAAACAACACCCTGGAATTGCTGAATACGCTCTTTGTTTCCTTCTTTAATTTTGTAAGATACAGTAACTGTATCTCCAGCTCCGAATGCTGGGAATTCTTTCAATTCTACTAGTTCTTTTTGAAGCTCTCTGATAAAATCCATGACTCTAATTTTCTTTCACTATCCCGTAATTGGGGGTGCAATATTAGGAATAATTTTTCATTTTATGATAGTTTACCCTAACTTTTTTTTATTTGAAGCCATTTTTCTCATCTCAATCGCTTTTTTTCTAATTTCGATTACCGAATAACAAACTTCTTTACAAAGATAGCGAGAATATGGAGGTAGTGGAAAAGAAAATACTCGGGCGCAAGGATTTGGTTTCCTTTCCCGGATTTGAGCTGGAGAATGTACCTGTAAAAATTGATTCGGGAGCTTATTCCAGTTCCATGCATTGTCAGTCGAT
>DJFP01000170.1 GCA_002432565.1 Flavobacteriales bacterium UBA5869 | reverse complement strand
AAAAAAGCTCTGCCGCAGACGAAGATTTAGCAACACAACTCCTCTGCGCGCTCTGCATCTTGGCGGTTCCATAAAAAAGCTGTACCGCAGGTGCAGATCTAATACCTCTATACACCACGTGTTCCTCGCGTGCTTTGTGGTCCAAAAAACTAAGACGTTGTTTTTCCGTCCAGGATCTTACTCGTCGCAGCGCTCGCAGCAGCCGTATCCACCGCATAAATCATATTTACCCCCTGGGCAGTTGCTGCCTGTGCAATAGCACTCATGTTTTGCTGAGCCGCTACAGCGTTTTCCATAAGGATTCCCAAACTATGCGCCATCGTTTGATACAAACTGCCCATAGCCATTGCCGGGGCATCAGCCAGTACTTTTACGTTGCTTTGTGTTACAGAATCTGTGATCTGAGAATTGACGGTATCTGCCATAATGAAAGTGATTTAAAGAATAAAAAAATAAACGATTAATGGTTGTTCACCAGCTTCAGTGCTTTTTCAGCTTCCACAGCCAGTTCCCGGATCATCGTGATATAACTCGAAGAAGATTCCTGGATTGCTTTCAGCACCACTTCCAGGTTCTGCATCACAGGGACCTCGCGGGAACTTTGGGGATCGGTAATTTCAGCCACCGCTTTGGCAGTTGATGCCGTCAGGATCTGCTGCAAAGCATGTTGATTGGCAACCATTTGCTCCATGAGCAGATTTACATTGAAAACGAATCCGGTCAGTAATGTTTGTTCCAGTACTTCAGAAGCATTCGACGAAACCGGGCCCGGAGTTGGGGAAGTGTTTGTTGTCATAGTGGTATTTTAAAGTGCACCAAAATAATCAATACGGATCATTTCTCCTACTTTTTTCAAAACAGATGCTATCAATAAACAAAAAGCTGTACCGCAGGTGCAGATTGAATTCCTCCATCCAACTCGTCCGCAACATCTGCGAAATCAGCGAAATCCACGTGCAAAATAAAAAGCTCCGTCGCANNAGATACAGATAAAACCCAGCCATCCAAAACCTATTAGCAACATCTGCGTAATCAGCGCAATCTGCGTGCAACCAAAAAAAACTCTGCCGCAGGCGGAGATTTCATTCAGCTAATATCCCTTGTGCTCCTGGCGTGCTTCGTGGTCCAATAAAAAAGCTCTGCCGCAGGCGCAGTTTTACAATTAAAAATAGTTATCTTGGTATCAACTATTTGCACACTATTCATGTACGCCTCTATTAATAAACCAACAAACAGCAGTGAATCAGATGATATGCAGCATGCTTCGAAAGAAGGCATGGGAAGTTCCGTTTTTCAATTCAAGGATCAGCGGGAGGAAAGCATCCGGTTTTCAAAGACCAAAGATGCTGTGAGTGAAAGTTCGAAAGCACAGACAATCCGTCCAATCCAGGAAATGGCAGTACAGTTTGCGGAACGGCAAAAGATGCCGGTTCAGAAAAAAGAAAATAATACCGGGTTACCGGATAACCTGAAATCAGGAGTAGAGAACCTTTCGGGGTATTCCCTAGATGATGTGAAAGTGCATTATAACTCAGACCAACCGGCTCAATTGCAGGCGCATGCCTATGCCCAGGGAACAGATATTCACGTAGCTCCGGGTCAGGAACAGCATTTGCCGCACGAAGCATGGCACGTAGTACAGCAGAAGCAGGGAAGAGTGAACCCAACTCTGCAGCTCAAAGGTGTTGCAATCAATGACAATGATTCGCTCGAAAATGAAGCAGATCTAATGGGAGCAAAAGCCATGCAGCTAAAGGCGGACGAACCACCAAAAGAATTACAGCAGGTAAGTTCAAACGCTCCTGTTCAAAGGCAGGAAGACGAAAGTGCTGTGCTTGAATCGGGTATCCGGGAGTTGGAAGGAATAGCCAAACAGGCAGAAGGGAATAGTAATACCGATCCTGCTGTTTTATTGGAAATCCAGCAAAAAATCGAAGCCTTGAAGAAGGTTGCCGGCGGTAATGACAACCAGGCAAAAAGTGCAGAAGGAAACGCCCTGATGCGTGAATTGGGGAAAGAAGTTCCTGCATCAGAAGGTGAATCACCCGTTCAGAAGAAGTCAAACGGAGCAGTGGTACAACGGCTTACAGGTCGTGAAATTGCGGCAATTGCAGGTGGTTCAGTGTTGGCAGCGATAGGGATCGGATTCCTCATCCGTCATTTGCTTCGGGATGACACCCCGCCCGAGATCCGGGCAATACGAAATTATGTAAATACCTTGCCGGTAATCAATAAACCGGGAGATATGGCTGCACTTCAGGGAGCCAATGCTGCATTGATCATTGCGGCCCAGGGTCAGATGCAAAATAATGCAGATACTGCTGAACACACAATTGCAATGTTCCAGTATATGTCTCAACATGCCGCGGGATTGGATGCACAAATCACCCAGGATTTTCTAACACTTCCTTTTGCTCAAAAAGACCGCTATTTGCAGGAAATGTCCACTTCCATGGAAGCAAAAATTGAGCGGGGTCTCTGGATCGGTCAAGCAGACCGTGGAGCTATTATATTGGGAATGACTACTGCGGCAAACTATTTTGATCTTGGAAGAACTAACCTTATTAACCAATCTGCTTTAACCCTGGCGGGAAATCACTCACTGGTGGATATGCTGGAAGACCTGTCACATAATTTGGACGCAAAATCCTATGGTAGAAGGCAGGAAAGCATGGGGCTATTGAATGTAGGTAATCTTCCGGTGGTGGGCGGAGGTGTAGCTCCGCCGGTAGCAAATGTTCCGGTACCGCATAACCAGGCAGGCTATGTGTATTATGCAATGGACTATATAACGATAGTTGCAGCAAATGCCCTGGTGGCTGGTACTGATTATGTACTGCGTATCAATGGAGCACCGGGCATTGACGTAACGGTAGGAGTTCAGGGGGTAAATGACGTAACATTCTCCAGTGTTGGATAGCAAATCTGTGCATTCGGGTGGTCCGGAACGATTTTCAGAATCGGTTCTGTGGCAATTGCAACAGGATTATTTTGTGCAGAAAGGCATCGATGCATGGCGGCTGCGGGAAGTTCCGAACTACATCGTATCAAACCCGGTCTTTGCGGGAAGATATGCAGAAATGGTATGGGCATTCCTGCAAGACAAAGTTAGCCTGGAGGGAACATTACCGGCTCCGATAACGATTTGCGAGCTTGGTGCCGGTTCCGGAGAATTTGCCTTTCATTTTATACGTCGGATGATTCGGTTATGCGAAAATGGACAGCAGGATATCACGGCAGCTTTTCGCTATGTTCTGACAGATATTGCAGACTCCACCTTATCCTTTCTAAAATCACATCCCCGTTTCCGGTCATGGATTGATAAAGGAATCCTTGATGTGGCTCGTTTTGATGTGTTGCAGGATACACAATTGGCCTTGCAGGTGAGCGGTGAAACCATTGGTCCGGGTGATTTGGAAAACCCGCTTGTGTTAATTGCCAATTATCTTTTTGATAGTATTCCGCAAGACCTGATCCGGTTGAAAAACGGCAGCGCAGAGATGGGCTCCGTTTCAGTATCTTTTTCACATGAATCGGATGCGGCAGCTCAATTGAAAAACTGCAGCATAACTTATTCATATCAGCCGGTGATAGAGCCCATATATTCCGAACCCTTGTCAGAAAGGCTTTTCCAGGAGTATAAAACAGTTCTGAAAGATTCCTATTTGTTATTTCCCGGGAAAGGATGGCAGGTGCTTCAGAAACTGGAACAACTTTCTGTGAAAGGATTGCTGCTGTTGTCTGCTGATAAGGGAATTACCCGTATGGATCAATTGGAAGGCCATCCTCTTCCTGAAATCCAGTGTCATGGAAGTATTTCAATGCCTGTAAACATCCATGCCCTGGCCCGACTTACTGAAATTAGCGGGGGAGTTTCACTGCTCCCTGAGAAGGAGAACTTTGATTTTAATGTTTTTGCATTGGTTTTGGGAGACCAGGCGGGCAAGCATACTGCCTTTGAAAGTGCTTATAACACCGTTACCGGATTTGCAGATCCCTATGATTATTACTTGAATTCAAAACACTTGAGGTCAATAGCCAACAGCTTATCGCTGAAGGAAATGATTTCCACTGCAATCCAAAGTGAGTACGATGTACACCTGTTTGTTTATTTTTTACCTAATTTGCTAAGTGGTTCGGATCAGTTCAGTGACGTGGAAAAAAAGAACCTGGCTCTGCTGATCGATAAAGTATGGAATGCCTACTATCCGCTCGGGGAAAAGCTGGACCTGGGTTATCAATTGGGTTGTCTCCTGTATTCAATCCTGGAATATGAGGCTGCACTTCGCTATTTTCAATATTCAGTCGGTATTTACGGTGCCTTTACGGGTATTTATTACAACATGGCGCTCTGTCATGAACTTTTGGGACAAAAAGAGCAGGCAATCGAATTATTGCAGAAAATCATGGCATCCGATCCGTCCAATAAGATAGCTTTCGAAAAATTGCGTCAGTTTGGAGTGTCCCGGTAATCGTATTGGTATCTTACTCTTTTATCATCACCTTCTCACAACCCATTTTCCCGTTTACATCTCTTACCTGAAGCAAATAGCTTCCCGGCTTCACCGCTGTGGTATTAATAGTCAATTGAACGGAATTAGCTTTCCCTTCGAGTATCGTTTTCCCGGCTAAATCCAACAGCTTCCAGCTTTCAATAGTGTTCTTTGCTAGAATTGTCAGCTCCTTATCCGCCGGATTGGGATAGATCGTTAGTGCTTCTATTTTGTTTTCGGAAAGCCCGTTGCTCACGCTTCCGTCGACTCCCAATCTCAAGCCGTTACCAAAAGTGGTGGTCCAAATATCGTGTTCGTTATATGGATTGAAGAACACGCGTGTTGGGTGCTGGAACGGGTATTCGGTCAGTTCGGTGAAAGTCGGTGTACCGCTGTTCAGGTTGCTGCTGTACCACAAACCGTCAGACTCTGTGGTCACGTATATTTCGTTGGCGTTCAGTGGGTGTATCGTTGCAGATTCCACACGGTAAGAATCAAAAATGCGTACCCAGCTGGTTCCGCGGTTGGTGGTCTTGTACAAGCCTCCCAAATCGTTTGCCGGACCGCCCCAGCCGCTGTGCACTGCCGCATACCAGGTGTTTTGCGCAGCATCGTGCGGATCAATGATAATATCCTTCGTCCAGTAATGCATACCTGCATCGCTCACATCCTGCCAGCTTGTGCCGCTGTTGGCAGAAGAATAAACTCCTGAACTTTCCGTGAAAGCGTTGTTGTTTCTTCGTCCGCTCCAGCTTGAGACCAACGTACCGTCGTTCAGTACACGCACGTTGTAGGGATGTCCTTCCGTTCTTGGCGGAGTTCCCGTCATATTCCAGGTCGAAGCAGCATTGGCGTTGAGGTTTGTAGTCTTGTAAATTCCACCGCTGATGCTGTTGATCACACTGGCGTATAGTTCGTTGGAGTTATTCGGGTTTAGTGCCAGCCAGATCACCGGCATATCGAAATCGTGGAGCATGTTCCAGCTCGCACCGTCATTGGTAGAGTAGAGAATAGCCCCCGAACCGTTATCAATACGGTTGTCCTGGAGGTAAGTACTTTGGTACATGTCGTGAACACTGGATACTGCTGCGTACAAAGTTCCGTTCGGAGCTTCTACTACGTGGTAAACCGTGTTGTAATTGATCCCTGAATAGTTCTTCGACCACTTTTGTCCGTTGTCCGTACTGCGTATTGCGGTGATGTCGGTGTATCCCGCGAAAATGGTGTCATTCCCTGACCAGTGCATGTACCACGATGCGGTGTTCTCCAAACCGTTACCGGCGTAATCCTGTCCCGTAGGAGTGGGACTTCCCGCCGGGTTTTGGTCAGCTGCCTGCACATAAGCCTGTTTCCAGTTTGTTCCGCCATCAGATGTAACGTGTGCGTAGCCGAAATCCGTAATGACAACCGTATTAGCATCATTGGGAGCGGCTTTCAACCCGAAGACGATTTCGCCGAACCACCAATCCTCATCGCCCTGGTAACCGCTCCAGCCGGTAGTAATATTCTGGTTATTCACCCCGATAAATGTTTCGGCCCAGCTGGTCCCGCCATTGGTAGTTTTGTAAACCACCGGATAGCTGTTGTTGGTGTTCGTTCCACCCGCATAAAAAGTAGTGCTGTTATTTCCGGCAGAAGTAATGAGAAAAACCTCGTGGTCGGTATCTATGTTGTTGTAAACGCTGGTCCAGTTTCCTGCTCCTGCATCGAGTTTTAGGATATCTGTGCAAATGCCTATATCCAGAGCCTTGATGCCCGGATAAAGATCTCCCTGGTCTGCAATGGTTCCCATCAAACGCGTTGTTCCACCTGATTTTCCTCCGGTAAACGAAATGAAACCGCTTCCGGCTGGAATTCCGGTTGCACTGCTCATGGAAAAAGAAGTTCCGCCATTCGTTGAAACCAATAATCCCTGGCGCGTACCGATGTAGATATTATTCCCATCCCAGAAAACTCCTGCAATGTGGAAATCACTCATAGAAAATACACTTGTAAAGCTTGCTCCGCCATTCGAAGAGAAGAACAATTCATCGTAAGAAGCAGCAAGAAGCCTGCCTGTTGACTGCGGATCAGCCGACAAATACCAGGTTTCTGCCCCGGTAGGATCTTGCGGAGTTGGAGACCAGCTTTGTCCGCCATCTGTACTTTTAACCGGGAATCGCTCTTCGGTAATGTAATCCGTATTTACAGCATAAAGAATATTCGCATCGGAAGTAAACTCAACGGTATTGATTCCTCCGGTAGAGATCATTTCCTGAAAATGCACGATATCCCACGAACCACCTTTGTTGGTAGTATGGAATACCTCAGACATGTCACATTGCAGGTACATGTTGTTCGCATCCAGCGGACTGATACTTGGACAAAATAATGCACCGCCTCCGCCAATACCGCGGCTTTGCCAGTTAGTGGGTTGAGCGATTGAAAAAATAGGGGCCAATAGGATGATGAACAGCGTTTTCTTCATAGCAGTTTATTTGGTGGGTTCAAGTTACAATTCTTTTGGATATTTCCCACAGATTTTGCTGATTACACAAACCATTAATATTTCACCGCAAAGAGCGCGGAGGACGCAAATTTTTTCTCAATACCTTCAGCGCTCCGTCGCAGGCGGAGATTTCATTCAGCTATATCCCTTGTGCTCCTGGCGTGCTTCGTGGTCCATATTTGCGCGCTTAGCAGTCCGATCCGCCACTTATTTCGAAGCTTTTGAAAATAAATTAGGATGCTCTCCATATTAGCTGTACATTTGACTCAATTCAATAGAAGATTGTTATCTCAATCAGACTGTAAAGTCACTTTTACACTCCAATTAATTTAAACATTTTTTCTTAAAAGCCGGTCGGTGTTCGATCGGTGGGAATTATTATACTAATTGTTCCGCTAAGAACGGGACACAATGCAAAAGAATATGAATAAAGGAACAGTAAAATTTTTCAACGACGCAAAAGGCTTCGGATTTATTACAGGAGAAAACGGTCAGGAAATATTTGTTCACGTATCCGGGTTGAACCAGGATATCCGTGAAAACGACACAGTATCTTACGATACAGAAAACGGAACTAAAGGTTTAAACGCTGTAAATGTAAGCGTGGTTAACTAAAAGACTTATATGTTTTTTAAGGGGTTGGACGATGATTTGTCCAACCCTTTTTGGTTTAAATAACCCTGGTAAAATACTAACCCTCCGCGTAAAAAGAAAAGCGCTCCGCCGCAGGCGGAGCTTTCATTCAGCTAATGCCCCTTGTGTTCCTGGCGTGCTTCGTGGTCCAATTAAAAAGCTCTGTCGCAGGCTGAGATTGAGTAATACGATCTCTTAGCGTCCTTCGCATCTTCGCGGTTCAATAAAAAAAGCTGCGCCGCAGGTGCAGACATTCTCCTGCCATCCAACCCCGTTAGCAACATCTGCGAAATCTGTGAGATGCGCCAACGCTATAGCTAAGGCGTAAGCGTTCCGCGGGCAAAAAAAGCTCCGTCGCAGGCGGAGATTTCATTCAGCTAATATCCCCTTGTGTTCCCAACATGTATCTAATTAACTCTCTGTGTTCCTCTGCGAATCTCCGTGAGAAAAACAAAAAACTCTGCCGTATATGGAGATTAAACTACACCATTCCTCCNNTGCACAAAAACCCAATGCGATGAAATACACCCTGATTCTTTTATTTACCGTCCTCACGACTTTCTCCTACACCCAGAAAAACAAACCCAAACCGGCCGCAGAAACTGCCAAACCCTTCGTTTTGGGAGTAATCGACGAGATCCAGTCAAAAGAAATGGGGGAGAAGCGTATCGTAAATATCTACCTTCCGCAAGGATACAATCCTGCTGATTCTGTCAAATATCCGGTCATTTACCTCGTAGACGGTTCTGCCGACGAAGACTTTATCCATGTTGCCGGATTATTGCAATTCTACAACTTCGAGTGGATCAACCAGGTGCCGAAATCCATCTTGGTGGGCATTGCAACCGTCGACAGACAGCGCGACCTTTCGTTCCCAAGCACCCACGAAGACCAGGTGAAACGTTTCCCAAAGACCGGGCATTCCGATAAGTTCATTGCATTTATTGAAAAAGAACTGCAGCCTTTCATAGCATCCAAATACAAAGCAAGTGCGGACAGGACCCTGATCGGGCAGTCGTTCGGTGGATTATTTGCAACAACAGTTTTGCTAAACAAACCGGAACTATTCAACCGCTACATCATCATCAGCCCCAGCCTGTGGTGGGACTACGGTTCCCTGCTAAATGTGGATTCCAAACTTCTTTCGGAAAACTACGACAAGCCCACAGATATTTACGTAGGTGTCGGAAAGGAAGGATTGACACCAACCGATCCTGCACGGGTCATGGAAGTGGATGCGAACCTTTTGGCCGATAAATTAAAAGGAGCCAAAAATCCGCATGTAAAAGTACACTTCGATTACCTCCCGTTGGAAAACCATGCAACGATCATGCACCAGGCGGTTATGAATGCATTTAAGCTCTTGTATCCGGCACCGAAAGAATAAGGGGGTATGGAAGAACGTTTTCACATTCAAAAAATATGGAACAGTTAATCATACGTCCGGCTTCGATCCGTGATCTTGGCTTAATACAGCAAATCGGAAGAGAGACTTTCTATGAAACCTTTGCAGCAAGTAATTCAGAAGCAGATATGCAGGAATACCTGGACAAAAGCTTTAACGCTGAGAAGATTGCCTCGGAGCTCACGAACCCCGATTCCNNCAAACAGAAATCCGGGATGCTGTTTCCATAGAGATCGAACGGATCTATGTGAAGAGCGATTTTCATGGTAAAAAAGTAGGACAGCTCCTTTACGACAAAGCATTGGAAACCGCCCTTGAGCTGGAAAAGGAATACATCTGGCTCGGAGTATGGGAAGAAAACCCGAAAGCCATCCGCTTTTATGAAAAGAACGGGTTCCGGCCCTTTGACAAGCACGTTTTCGTAGTTGGAACAGACGAGCAGATCGATATTCTGATGAAAAAGACACTATAAAACAGGGACCAAACGAACGTCCAAAAAAAACATAAACTATTCCCCGAATTGTATAACACTTCCCTTGTATAACTGTTTCATCTTTGAGTTTCATGCGGGTATTTAACTGCTCATAAACACTTCAACGATGAAATATATGCTATACTTATCAGGCCTGCTTTTATTTGCGTTTACCGGGTATTCGCAGGTGAAAGATACCCTGCCGGCTCCTTATGCAACCAAGTCAACCAGGAACCTGAGCAAAGTGATCGGATGGGATGGTGGGCACACACCTGTTGCGCCGGATGGATTTGTGGTAGAAAAATACGCCGAGGGATTTGATAACCCTCGCTGGCTCTATGTGGCACCGAACGGAGATGTACTTGTTGCAGAGTCGAATACCAATCTAAACTTTGTAGAACAGGTTGGTGGTGCCATCATTGGTGCGGGCCAGTCAAATACCTTGCGTCGAAGTGCCGATCGGATCTCGATTTTGCGCGATGCCGACAAGGACGGAATTCCGGAACTGAAAGATACTTTACTTACCGGGTTAAACCAGCCTTTCGGAATGCTGATTATCGGGAATTGGCTCTATGTAGCAAACACGGATGCCCTGGTGCGTTTTCCGTATAAATCAGGGGAAACACACATAACTGCCAGCGCAGAAAAGATTGTCGACCTTCCTGCCAATGATAAAAACCAGCACTGGACACGTAATATCATTGCGAATGCAGATCATTCCAAGATTTACATTGCTGTAGGATCGGGAAGTAATGTGGCCGAAGGCGGAATCGAGAAAGAATTGCTTCGGGCCAATATCCTGGAAGTCAATCCGGACGGATCTGATTTAAAAGTATATGCTTCCGGATTGCGAAATCCTGTAGGAATGGGTTGGGCTCCGGGTACCAAAACACTTTGGACAGTTGTGAATGAGCGTGATGAACTGGGCGATGAGCTGGTTCCCGATTACTTAACAAGCGTTCGGAAAGGCGGATTTTACGGATGGCCCTATTGTTATTTCGGTCAGCACATGGATCCACGTGTAAAGGAAACAAAACCCGAACTGGTGAAAAAAACCATTGTTCCCGATGTTAACCTGGGAGCACATACAGCATCTCTCGGACTGGCATTTTACACCGGAATTGCATTCCCCAAAAAATACCAGGGCGGCGTATTCATCACACAGCATGGTTCCTGGAACCGTTCCGTGCTTTCAGGATATAAAGTAGTTTTTGTTCCGTTTTCGAAAGGGAAGCCAAGCGGAAAGCCCGAAGATTTTCTAACCGGTTATATCGTTGATCTCGATAAAAGTGAAGTCCGCGGAAGACCGGTGGGATTAACAGTATTACCCGACGGTTCGCTCCTGGTAACAGATGATGTTACAAATACCATTTGGAGAGTTCGCTCTAAGTAATAGACAAACATGATACATAAAGGCATTCTATGCATCGGCGTCATGAGTTGTGCCTGTAACGGGATTGCCCAAACAGATTCGGTTGTGGCCCTGGAAGAATTAAGAGTGAATGCTTATCCTTCAAAGCCCAGCCTTTTACATACGGCATCAAGTGCTGTATTGGTTCCGGGGGAACAGATCCGCGATTATACGAACCAATCCCTTGTACCGGTTATGAATTCTGTGCCGGGTGTACGTATGGAAGAACGGTCGCCGGGCAGTTACCGCTTATCCATCAGAGGAAGCCTGCTTCGTTCTCCCTTCGGGATAAGGAATGTGAAAATATACCTGGATGAATTTCCGTTAACAGATGCGGGAGGAAACACTTATCTCAACATACTTCATGCAAACAGCATTCGTTCCATTCAACTCATTAAAGGACCAGACGGGAGCATGTTCGGCGCAAATACCGGCGGAGTAATTTTGCTCGGGACCGGAGAAAAAGATTCAGCATTGGCAAATGTCTCCCTAAAAACAGGTTCCTATGGGCTGCTGGACCAACAATTAAGTTTTCGGAAACACTGGAAGCACTATTCACTGAGCGCAGACCAGGCTTATCAGCAATCGGAAGGGTACAGGGAAAACAGTGCATTGAGGAGAAAATACCTGCAGCTTGTTCAAAAATGGAATTATCAAAAAGGAGAAGTGAAAGTACTGGCACTCGGATCACAGCTTCATTACGAAACACCCGGCGGACTTACTTTAGCCCAGGCCGAAGAAGATCCCAGGCAGGCGAGAGCTGCAACCGCGGTTTTGCCCGGAGCTTCGGAGCAAAAAGCCGGAATTTACAATACGATGCTATTTGCCGGAATTTCCAATGAATACCGGTTTTCTGCCGTGTTCAAACATGTGATCGCGGTATTTGGCAGTTACTCGGATTTTAAAAATCCGTTCATTACAAATTTTGAAACCCGCAAAGAACAGTCCGTCGGAGTGCGCACCTTTGTGGAATGGGGAAATAAGGGTACCATCCTGGATTGGAAATGGGATTTGGGGTTGGAATGGCAGCAAACTAAAAGCAGGGTTTCCAATTACGAAAATGATTGGGGGGAGAAAGGAGAGCTCCAGGCGGCAGATGATCTGAAAGTTGCACAGAATTTCGCGTTCAGCCAGTTTTCGGTACTGATCTATAATCGGCTGGGAATCGAAGCGGCTTTGAGCCTGAACAATTATCAATACCGGTTCAGGAATCTCTTTCCGTATACGGAAGAAGGTACTTCACGGAAACAACTGGATCCGCAATGGATGCCCCGCGCCGGTATTTCGTATCGAATAGTCAGCCGTTTGGTTTGGCGTGCATCATTAAGTAAGGGATATTCTCCGCCTACGCTGGCAGAGATCCGCCCTTCAGACAATACCATTTACAGTGGATTACAATCCGAATACGGCTGGAACTATGAAACAGGTTTCCGGTTCAGCAGCCTCAATCAGCGCTGGTACGCCGATGCGGTGATTTTTAAATTTGATCTTCAGAATGCTATCGTTCGCAGAATGAACGATGCCGGAGTTGAATATTTTGTGAACGCCGGCGGAACAAATCAGCAGGGACTTGAAGTTCAGTTCACAGGTGAGTTGTTGAAGTACCGCAAACAAGGATTTATTCGGGGTCTAAATTTATACAGCGGTTTTACCTGGTACGATTTTTCCTTCGCAGAATATGTGAATGATCAGGCTACTTTCACCGGAAACAGGCTCACGGGCGTCCCGGATTTTGTAACGGTAAGCAGCCTGAAAGTGCATTTCCCACGAGGAATAAGCTTGTTTCTTTCCTACAACTATACCGACAGGATCCCGCTAAACGATGAAAATTCGGTATACGCAGATTCCTACCAGTTATTGGGAGCGAGGTTTAGCTGGGAGTACCGGTTTAAAAACAAGCTTTCTATTCAAATTTACAGCGGAGTGGAAAACATACTCGACGTTGCATACAGCCTGGGGAATGATCTGAACGCAGCGGGGAAAAGGTATTTCAATCCTGCTCCGGGAAGGACTTATTTTGTAGGAATTCGTGTGGGGATTTAACCCCGGGAAAGTGAATTTAGCCACCTTCCCCTAATTCATAAACGGAGTTCAATTCCGGAATAATGCAATCGTAACCATAAACCTCCCGGAGTTTTTCTTTCAAAGCAGCGGCACCTTCCGGTTCGCCGTGCACAATGAAGATTTTCTCCGGTTTTTTATCCAGGCCACCGGCCCATTGGATCAATTCGTTTTGATCGGCATGCGCAGATAATCCTTCTACCTGCGTACAAGTTGCATTTACCGTCCAATATTTCCCCCGCATTTTAATCTCCCGGGCGCCTTCCAGCAATGCTCTTCCACGCGTGCCTTCTCCCTGGTATCCTGCCATCAGGATCGTTGCTGATTTTTGACCGAGGTAATGCTCAAAATAGGTGAGAACCCTTCCTCCGGTTGCCATGCCTGATGCGGCAAGGATGATTTTGGGTGTTTCATTCGCTGCCAGCTGAAGCGTTTCCTGCTGCTTGCTCACAACCTTTATTTCACTGAGAATAGCTTTCAATTCTCGCGGAGCTAACTTATGCCAGGGATGGTATTTGGAAAAGATCTGAAGCACACTTTTCCCCATGGGACTGTCCATGTAAACTGGTAAATCCGGGATCAGTCCTTTCTGTTTTAATTTCCATAAATAGAACATGAGAAGCTGTGCGCGTTCTACGGCAAAAACAGGCACAATGATCGTTCCGTGTTTGCGGGCGGCTTCCCGGATAATAGTGGAAAGCTGTACCTCCGGATTCGAAGGATGGAGACGCCCGCCATAAGTGGATTCAATAAAGAGAATGTCTGCCGCCTCCGGTTTGTGAGTGGGAAACAGCAGAGGATCTTCCTGCCTTCCGATATCTCCTGAAAACACCATTAATTTACCGGCTGCCTTAAGCTCTATAAAGGTGGCACCGAGAATATGCCCGTTGTACCGGAAACGAAAAGTAAATGCATCGGAAATGCGGATCCATTTATCAAGCGGTTCCTTCTGAAACAAAGGTAACACAGCTTCCGCTTCCGCAGTTGTATAAAGCGGCCTGGCCGGATTGTGCTTACTGTAGCCGAACCGGTTAGCACGTTCTGCATCTTCTTCCTGGATTCTGGCACTGTCGAGCAAAATTAAACGGGCAATTTCAATAGTAGGCTCCGTGGCAAAAATGGTTCCTTTGAATCCCTGTTTGACCAGTAACGGAAGGTAACCCACATGGTCCAGGTGTCCGTGGCTGAGAACCACACCGTCCAGGGATGAAACATCAAAAGGCAAAGACTGCCAGTTGAGTAAGCGCAGTTCCTTCAACCCCTGGAACAATCCGCAGTCGATCAGCAGTTTATTTCCGGAATATTCTACCAGGTATTTGGAGCCTGTAACGGTTGAAGCAGCTCCGAAAAATTGGACTTTCAAATTGTTTTTCATGGTTTCCGTGTGTTAACAGGTGAGTGGATAAATGGTTTGCAAAGGTCTTCAGCTTCTTTCAATATACGGGTGATCCGTGTCGGTTTCATACCCATGGATTTCAGTAACTCGGGTCTCTTCAATAAGTTGCTGCACAAGATCACATCTTTTTCCAGCAGTTTTTGCTTTTCCGCCGCGGAAAGGGTTGTGAGACAAGTTAAAGGGTAAAGTCCGTTCCGGTCAATGCGGTCCTTGAGTCCGTTTTTGAACGGGTGGCTCCATCCCAGGAGGTCTAGTCCTGAGCAGCCTGCATATTGAAGTGCATCAGCCGAAAAACGGGTATTCGTAATGATAAGACCTTTCAGTTGTTTGGCATTTTGACCTTTTTTTTCCCGAAATGCCAGGATATCGTTAAAGCGNNACTTGCCAGGATATCGTTAAAGCGTGCGTGGATGTAAAGCGGGATTTTTACATTGCAGGAAATTCCCTGCTGATTGTGGTATTTGCATTCTACCACCAGCTGTTCGTTATCCTTTTCACCTACCACATCAATTTCGTGCGTTACGCATCTTCCCTGGAAGAACTGGTTGGTTTTGGTGCTATACCCTTCAGCCTTCAGCAGTTCGGCCATGTATTTTTCAAAAGGAAACCCGGAAGGTCCCAGTTCCATAATAGCAAATTTCAAATGGTAACGCGCCGCCTGGTGCCGCGCCGTTGATCTTAACAGCGAAAACGCTATTTTATAAATCGACCGGGTGGTCATTCCCTCGTGCAGCTGTTTGCGTATCTCACCAAGTATAAAATCAACTTGTTTCTCATCTGCTCCTGACAAACGCAGGGATGACCTGACCTTTTCCTCCGAAAAAATGCTTTTCTCACCGGAAGCTTTGATAATCGAGATCGGATATTTCATGAATTTATCGGTTGTGTTTAAGATTGGAAAGAAGCAGGTAGCAGCTGATTAAGGCTAAAATAAGGATAAACCACACGAATTCCGAAGGAGTATTCTTACCGTGTTCCCTGAGAAAAAGCATCAATACCACAAT
>DJFP01000267.1:25548-44228 GCA_002432565.1 Flavobacteriales bacterium UBA5869 | reverse complement strand
GCCATTCTCCAGGGAGCGCATTGTACTGATTGCCGGAAACAATACAAATACGGAAGAATTGGATGGTTTTCTCAAAAACGGAAACATTCACGAAGCACGTGATTTCCTGAAACAGGAATTGTGGTACAGTACGGCAGCAGATATGGAACACCTGAAGAACTTTTGGTGGAAGAATTTCGGGGAACACCCGGATTTTCGCCCGAATTACATCGTTCCGAACATCAGCTCCATCATTCGCTGTCTGAGTGACGGAAACGGATTCTCGGTAGTGCCGGATTTTCTGTGCCGGGAAGCCATTGATGCCGGGAAACTCAAACTGATGTGGGAAGGAGTTGAACCCTGGGAAAATACACTTTATTTCGGATCGCGGAAGAATACGATGTACCAGGCGGAACTGGACCGGTTGAAAGAGTTGTTTAGGGAAAAGTGGGAGCGTTAATTGGCTTAAAGCATGAATAATGAGGATCAATTTTGAAGATATCAGTTATCTAAAGGCTGGAAACGACAAACAGCGCAGGGCATACGAAACACTGAAGAAATACAGGGTATTGGATTTACTTGAAAAGTTCGATCCGATTCTTACAGGAACCATTCCGATCAACATTGATATTGAAACAAGTGATTTGGATATTAGCTGCTGTTATTCGGATAAAGATGAATTTGTCGACGTAGTGATGCATTCATTTTCACATGAAAAGCAATTTGTCTTTCGGCAAAGTTCTGAATTTAATTCCGTGGTATGTAACTTTTGGCTGGATGATTTCGAACTGGAATTATTCGGGCAAAGTATTCCAACGAAACAGCAGCATGCATACCGGCACATGCTGATAGAACATCGGCTGCTAGAAGAGCATGGAGAAGCGTTCCGGCAGGAGATCATAGCGCTGAAAAAACAGGGGTACAAGACAGAACCTGCATTCGGAATTGCATTGGGTTTGGAAGGGAACCCGTATGAAGAATTATTGAAATTTGAATAAAATGGAATCTATGCTGAAAGAAACTTTCACGAATTTGGTAAAAGGCTATTCGGACGATTTGGAGCAGGTTGACCGCTTATGGGAGGAATTGGTTTCTTTTTATGCGGATGAGCACAGGTATTACCATTCCTTGTCACACCTTGAAAACGTATTTCTCCGGTTAAAAGAGGTCCGGGAACTAATTTCCGATTGGGATGTGATTTTGTTTTCCCTGTTTTACCATGACGTTATTTATGATGTTGAAAAACCCGATAACGAAGAGCAAAGTGCTGACCTTGCAGAAAAGCGTTTACTGCAGCTGCAGGTTCCGGTAGCGCGGATCCAAAAATGCAGAGAGCAGATCCTGGCAACCAAAAAGCATGATTTTCAATCGGACCGGGACGCCAATTATTTTACAGATGCAGATCTTTCCATTTTGGGACAGGATTGGGAAACTTATTTGGCGTATGCCGAGAACGTGCGAAAGGAATATGCTGTATTTCCGGATGTGGTGTACAATCCTGGAAGAGCTAAAGTATTAAAGCATTTTTTAGAGATGGACCGCATTTTCAAAACGGATTATTTCTACGATAGATTGGAGAAACAAGCAAAAGAAAATATGCAAAGGGAACTGGAGTTATACAGGTTGCCAGGCTGAACGGGACCGGTTGAAGTTTTTTTCAGGGAAGATGGGATACTTTTTATATTTAGCATGATAAAAAATAACAGATGAAAGTTACATTCAAATTGGTGGACCATGGAAGTGAAGAGTGGAAATCAGCTGTTCAGCTCCGGGAAGCGATTTTGCGAAAGCCCTTGGGAAGTCGTTTTACAGACGAAGAGTTGAAAGAAGAAAAAAGTCACATTCAAATTATTGGATTGCTGGATACTGAAATCATAGCGACCAGTGTTTTGGTGCCGGAAAATCAATCCATGAAAATGCAGCGTGTCGTGGTAAAAGATGAATTGCGTAATTCCGGGATCGGATCAGAGATGATGCTGTTTTGCGAAAAGATTTCCCGGGAAAACGGAAAGTACTCCATTTTTTGTCATGCCAGGGATACGGCCGTGAACTTTTACCTGAACAACAATTACCGGATCGAAGGAGAATATTTCCCGGAGGATGGAATCCCGCATGTTAAAATGGTCAAACAAATTTAATCCCGGTTGATTCTTTTAGAACCGAAATTTAATAAAATAAGAACGCTGTAAAACAAAGGTCCTACAGCGTTCTTAAAGTTTGTTTACGAATTATCGGATATCACATTCTCTGGTATAATCCCCGAATACATCTGTTCCTGTTTCCTCCAGGTCGTTACATTTTTTCTCTGCGCGAAGACGTGAATCCTTGAATGTGTAATTTCCATCAGACGATGAATTTCTGTTGCCATCACTATCTGTTCGAACCTTAGCACATTCACAGGTGTAGTCTTTTTTGCAGGATGCCAGTGTAAAACCCGACAATACTACGAATGTTAAAATAACTGTTCTCATAATCGTCTTTTTAAGGTGTTTTCCTGAAGAGTTCCACAAAAAACGCTTCGGCTTAAATATGAGTGAATTATGCCATAAATCTCTTATACAATTAAAGCGATAATTTACATAATTCACACATTTTAAATGGATTAGATGTCACACTCGCGGGTGTAGCTTCCAAAGATATCTGTTCCCGAACCTTCCAGGTCATTGCAACGGTCTTCCGCACGCGCTCGTGAATCTTTGAAAGTGTAAGTTCCGTCAGAAGACGTAACTGTACTTCCGTCGTCGTCCGTATGGATCTTTCTACACTCACAGGAATAATCTTTTTTACAGGATGCAAGTGCCAAACCTGACAATGCGATAACTGCTACAACTACTTTTTTCATAATCATTTTTTTAAGGTGTTCTTAGAATAGGGCTCCTACGGGAACCACTTTACAACAAAGATGGCTGATCCTGCTTCCGGTTCTGTTACAAGATTCTTCTGAAAACTTACATGAATTCCAGATTTTTAGAATTATTTCTGAATTGGAAGTAATGTGGAAAATATGTAAGCCTTTTCGGGAAATACATAACACCTTTCAACTCCTTCTTTTCCAATTTTACACAAGAGCAACAAAAAAGCTAATAAGAAGGGAAGCATCTTAAGAACAATAAAGATGTGAACTGGAATCCAATATAAGTTGTGGTTGTGATCCGGCTTTATTCAAATAGAACGGATTAGTGCGGTAGGTTGGGAAAGGTGTATCGGTGAAATAACGGATACACCTTTCTGGTTAAAAGAACTCCGAAAAGAATCTGTATCTTTCGATATCGAACCAAAAGAATAACGGGTAAATTATGGCCTCAGTAATAGCAACTATCAAACAGGAACTTTACCGCATTCAAATTGAATCTCCTTCCGGAAATGTAGTAATATCAGACGAGCCTTTGGAGATGGGAGGGAGAGATCTTGGGTTTTCACCTACTGAACTTTTGGCTTCTTCGCTGGCGGCTTGCACCAGTGCAACACTGCGCATGTATGCAGACCGCAAAGGTTGGGATTTGAAGGAGGTAAAATTGGAAATAGACCTGGATTGGGATGATAAAGCGAATAAAACAGTTATCAACCGGAAAATGCAGCTTTTGGGCAATCTGGATGAAACACAGCTTGAAAGATTGCTCAAAGTAGCTAATGCCTGTCCGGTGCATAAGATGCTCACAAATCCCATTGAGATCAATACGGAAGTCATTTAATTCATTTTTTTAAAGAAATAGTTGTAAAATAGGTATTTAATTTTTTACTTTGTTTTTCAAAGTACTTTATTAATTATTTAAATCAAACGAAATGAAAAACAAAAGATTGATCATTATCCTGGCAGTAGTGGGAGTATTACTGCTTATTCCATTGGTAGCAATGCAATTTACGAATGAGGTAAATTGGTCGGGCTTTGATTTCCTGGTCATGGGGATTTTATTGCTTGGAACCGGTTTNNCAGCTCTTGGAGTTTTTATCCTGGTTTGGATGGAATTGGCTGTTGGCATTTTCGGTACTCCTTTTGCCGGATCTTAAGAGATTTGTTTCCAAAGCCAGATTTCCGTATTTTAGATTGATGAAAGTTCATACAACCAATTATATCAATACGTTTATTACTGTTTCCGATGATTGCCCGATCGGAAACGGAACTGTTCCACCCTTAAAAGGCGATGCTTTAACGATTGCAAACCGGCAGTTTGACATGATCAGTAAAAATCCCTACAAATACACTTCCGATGAGGTGTTGTTCCAGGTTTTCGCAGACAAGAATGATCTGACGGAAAGTGAATACGAAGCTGCAAAAGCTCAATTCTTTTCGAAAGGACAGGCATGTTTCAGGGCATCACCGTTAGGAAAACGTTATGGCTGGGGTATTCATTTCAACCACGAAGGTAAAATGGCCTTGTATGGTTCGGAAAGTGAAGCGTACAAAAGATACCTGGAAGATAAGTCGCTGAATATTGTCAAAGCGATGCGTTCGAGCCGTTAGTGGAGTCAGGTTTTTGTCAAATGAGATTGGAAGAAATGATGAACAAATTACCAAGCCTGAATGCGAAAAAACTGCTTCTGCTTGATGCATGGGGTGCAGGAATTACCGCTTTATTGTTAGCTGTTGTTGTCGAACCTTTTCAAGAGCACTTCGGCATGCCGCTGGTCGTCTTGAGGCTTTTTTCCGTCATTGCCTGCGTGTATACAATTTATTCGCTGATGTCCCATTATTTCGGGAACCAAAAGCATACACTGCTTCTAAAGATCATTGCCTTTGCAAATAGTTTTTACGGATGTTTGATTGCTTTCTTCGTTGTACGGTATTTTGAAAAGCTGACCTTGTTGGGAATGATCTATTTTGCAGGTGAAATCATACTTATCATGGGATTAGTAGCTTTGGAACTACAAATTGCTTATAAAGCTATGGAAAAATGAAAAGTATTCGCTTACTGCTTCTGGCGATCCCTGTCGGAATACTATTTTCCTGTGCTGAAAACAAAACAGAACGGAATCTCACAACCGACGAACGCAAATTCATTGAAAGCCTGGGAATTTTGGACCTGAAAGAGGAAGTCCGGTTGTTTGAAAACAATGACGGCTCCGAAGATGTTACCAAATCCGGTAATTTTATTACTGATAGACGAATTGCGGCTTATTGGCTAAAAGGTGTCGACCGGGAAATTCATTCGGCGTTTTTTGAGAACGAAATCGATTCTATTTCCCAAGCAGACAATCACACAGCCCTGACTTATGCGTCCTATGTAACAGTTTACAAAACCGACGGTAGTTCATTCAAGGTGTATGTCGATGCGGATAGCACCCGGACTTTTGAATTTTTCAATGAAACCCGTTCGAATTGGGAACGTTTGAGAAGGAATAGATGATCTAAGGAACCTTTCAGCCTTTTCATAAAAACGATCAGACTGGTGTATTAAAAGGCTTCACTGATAGCATAGTTGCTTATCAATCACATTTTGTGTCTTTGTTTAAATACGTATTTTCATTTCCGTCTATGAAAAAATTGATTTACTTATTTTTCGCTTTAAATTCCCTGGCTGTTTCAGCCCAGGAGAAAATAAAGCTCACAAACCTCACAAAATCCGAACTTCCCAAAGGAATTTCCTATAAAGGTAATTTGAAAGAAGCTGTCCGCTGGACAGATGAATCGGGAGTAAACCTGGTAATCACCTGTGAAACCGAAGAAGCAGTCAGTATAACAGCACCTTCCGAAGATTACTGGGAAAAATACCTGTTTGCCCATCACTATTTGTTATTCGAGGACAGCATCAGGCAAACCTGGAAAGTAACCGATTATATCAAAGAATGTCCCCTGGACATTGCTGCTGATTTTGTGAAGAACACCTTCCAGGTGACAGATTTGGATAAGGATGGTATTGCCGAAGTTTGGATGATGTATCTGCTAACCTGTACAGGTGATGTGAGTCCGGCAGCAATGAAAATCATTATGTATGAAGGGACACAAAAGCATGCCATGCGTGGAGAGAATAAAGTAGATATCGGCAATGGTGAATTTGTGGGCGGCGATTATAAATTCGACAAGGCATTCAATCAGGCTCCTGTTGCTTTCAGGGATTTCGCCATGAAATTGTGGAATGCGAATGTGAAGGCAAAGTGGTATTGACCAACTCGTCTTTTTAGTGGTTTTTTGAAAAAGATCCGTTTTGGTTAAGTTAATAGCTTCAGATAAGGT
Source organism: Flavobacteriales bacterium UBA5869 (assembly GCA_002432565.1). Taxonomy (GTDB): domain Bacteria; phylum Bacteroidota; class Bacteroidia; order Flavobacteriales_D; family Crocinitomicaceae; genus Fluviicola. The sequence continues at coordinate 38,077 of DJFP01000267.1, read as the reverse complement.
ATTTTAAAATTGTTATTGCAATTTTGTTGCATTAAAAAAATGAAAGTGTACATTTGTGCTACAAACAAACTTTTAGCAACATGGCAAACAAAATTTACGACGCGATTATTATCGGCGGGAGTTATTCCGGGCTGGCAGCAGGAATGGCCCTGGGAAGAGCATTGAGAAACGTACTTATCATCGACAGCGGAAAACCGTGCAATGCGCAAACGCCTCATTCACACAATTTCATTACGCAGGACGGAGAGACACCCCAGGCAATCGCTTTGAAAGCCAGGGAGCAGGTGGCCAGGTATAAAACGGTGGAGTTTTATTCCGGTTTGGCAGTTGGAGCGGAAAAGAAAGAATCCGGATTTACAATTCTCGCTGAGAACGGGGAAACTTTTGATGCAAAGAAACTGGTTTTTGCTACAGGGGTAAAGGATATTATGCCGTCAATCAAAGGAGCAGGAGCATGCTGGGGGATTTCCATGATCCATTGTCCGTATTGCCACGGCTACGAAGTGCGGAACGAAAAAACAGGAATCCTTGCAAACGGTGAAATGGCCTTTGAATTTTCGAAGCTGATCTCTAACTGGACGAAAGAACTGACCGTATTCACTAACGGGAAATCAACCCTGACACCCGAACAAAATTCGAAACTCAAACAACACGGAATTGCAGTGAACGAAAAGGAACTGGAAGCATTTCATCATACAAACGGATACATCAGCGAAGTTCAGTTCAAAGACGGAAGCAGTTTTCCATTGAAAGCCATATATGCCAAACTGCCTTTTTCCCAGCATTCGGACCTTCCTGAAAAATTGGGTTGTGAGCTGTCAGAGCAAGGTTTCATCGTAGTTGATCCGTTCCAAAAGACCAGTGTTCCGGGCGTGTATGCCTGCGGCGATAACGTAACCCCGATGCGATCCGTTGCAAATGCAGTTGCAGCGGGAACACTTGCAGGAGCAATGCTGAACAGGGAATTGATCGACGAAGCGTTTTGATCTCCGGTAGGGGGCATTTTTCTTCTCTACTGAAAGATGTCATAAAAGATTCTTGTTATAACGTCCTTTGTATTCAACCGGTGACATTCCCGTGAATCTTCGAAAGACTTCCCGAAATGCTTTTTGATCGGAATAACCGACCTCATACATAATTTCGCTGACTGTTTTCCGGCTTACTTCCAGGGATTTTTTGGCAGACTCGACTTTTACGCGCTGAATGTACTCAATGGGGCTGTTTCCGGTTGCTTTGATAAACCTGCGGTCAAAATTCCGTCTTCCAACTGAAAAACGGGAAGATAATTCTTCAATGGAGATCTTTTCGCGGAAATTTTGTTCGATATAGTTTTGGACTTCTTTTACCACTTCATCTTCATGGTTTTTTTGGCCTCTGAAAATGCTAAAGGCAGATTGACTCTTTCTGTCAGGTTCTATTTGAAATACTTTCGAACAGTAAATAGCCGTCTGCCGGTCGAAGTGTTTCTCTATGAGGTAAATAATCAGGTTTAGAAAGGAATAAGCGCCGCCGTTGGTATAGATCCCTCCTTCATCTGTAATCAAATGATCGGTTTGCAGTTTTACTTTTGGAAACAGCTTCCCGAAGTCTTCCGCTGCACTCCAATGAGTAGAGCAACTTTTACCATCGAGTATGCCCGAAGCCGCCAATAAAAAAGCTCCGGTACAGATACTTGCTATTTCAGCACCCTCTTTTCGATGTTTGAGAAGCCATGAAATGAGTTCTTCATTGAGCAAGATCGCTTTCGGATAGTTGTGGTTCAGGGAAGGAATGATAATCAGGTCCGTTTTCAAAATATCGGATATGGAAGTGTGGGGTTTTACGGAAAATAGACCTTCATAAAAATCAACCTGTTTTGAGATTCCGGCCAGCTGGATTTCGAATACCAGTTCGTTATGTTTTTCTTTCCAGTATGCATTTGCCCTTGAGAATAGTTTGTATGTGCCTACAATACTGCTTAAATTGTTTTCCCCTTCGGGTACGATAATGGTCAAATGTTTCATGGAACCTTTTTCACAAATGTATGGAATTGACATGTCCGGATCAACCCGTTAGATTGTCTCTTTCACACCTTTTAGGTTTCATACGCAGCATATACATTTGTTAAAATGACTAAAACAAGAATATGAGTGTACTACAAACAGCGGTAAAATTGATTTTGGACAGATGGGAAGCCTCCATACAGAATTGTGATGTATTGCTTAAAGCCCTGTCGGACGACCAATTGCAAAAAGAAGTTTCACCGGGAAAAAACAGGGGAGTTTATTTACTGGGACATTTGATCTCAGTGCACGACAACATGCTTCCTTTATTGGGTTTTGATGAGAAGCAGTATCCTGAGTTAACTAAGATTTTTATAGAATCACCGGATAAAACCATCCCGGAAATTCCGTCTGTACAGGAATTGCGTTCGATTTGGGAAAAGCAAAGGATTTATTTAAAAGCAAAAATGGATCAGTTAAAAGCGGAAGACTGGTTCGAAAGGCATACAGCTGTTTCGGAAGAGGATTTTGTGAAAGAACCGCACCGCAACAAATTGAATATTATTTTAACCCGGACAACGCATTTGGCCTATCATACCGGGCAATTGATTTACTTAAAGCAAGCGTAATGGAAACAAAAAATTTTACCTATTCAATCCAAACAGAGAAAAGTCCGGAACACGTTTTTAAAGCAATAAGAGAGGTACGTTCCTGGTGGTCGGGACTTTATGGCGAATCCTTTTCCGGAGAAACGAAAGAACTGAATGATGAATTCAGTTTCAGAGCAGGAGACGGGGCGCATTATTCCAGGCAAAAACTGGTGGAAGTTATCCCCAATCAAAAAGTAGTTTGGCTGATAACCGAAAGTGAGTTGAGCTTCCTGGAACAGAAAGACGAATGTGTCGGGACAAAAATCGTGTTCGAAATTTCAGAAAAGGACGGAAAAACAGAGCTGGTATTTACACACCAGGGATTAACTCCGGAAATCGAATGTTACGATTCCTGCGCTCCGGCCTGGAGCATGTATCTGCAGGAGAAATTACTTCCGTTGATTCGTTAAACCGGTAGGGCTGAAATTTTTTCGGCTCTGGCACAAAATCATCTGTTCCGGTGAATGAAAACCTTTTCGGAATCATTAATTTTACCGCATGAATAATTCAAAACTTTCCATGCGCGTTCTTCACCGCTATCTTGGTTTTTTCCTGGCCGGAATAATGGCTGTATATGCAATCAGCGGCATTGTGCTGATCTTCCGCGATACGGATTTTCTCAAAAGCGAACATACCGAAGAAATCCGGATTGAACCGAACGTGAAGAACGAAAACATCGGGAAGGCCTTGGATTTACGTCGTTACAGCTTCGAAAGAGAAGAAGGCGACATGGTTTATTTCAGGAACGGCGATTACAACAAAAAAACGGGGATTGCACACATAACAACCAAAGAGCTTCCTTATATCCTGGATAAAATGACGCATTTGCACAAAGCTTCCACAGACGATCCGCTTTACTGGCTGAATGTGTTCTTCGGGATATCCCTGCTGTTTTTTGTGCTGTCGGCTTTCTGGATGTACCTGCCAAAAACCAAAGTTTTTAAAGCAGGCTTGCTCTATTCGTTGGCAGGATTAGTGTTGACGCTGATTTTGCTATTCGTATAAATTACGCGAACTTAAATCCATGTAAACTTTAAAAAATGAATTGGATTATTTTAATCATTGCAGGATTGTTTGAAGTGGCATTTGCATCTTGCCTGGAAAAAGCGAAAATATCCCAGGGAAATGCAGTTTATTGGTGGTATGCAGGATTTGGAGTTTCGCTTATTATCAGTATGCTTTTGCTAATGAAAGCTGTTCAAACACTGCCAATCGGAACTGCGTATGCGGTTTGGACCGGAATCGGTGCTGTGGGAACTGTACTGGTAGGAATTTTCGTGTTCAAAGATCCGATGAGTACCTGGAAGTTATTTTTCATGACTACTTTGATTGCATCCATCATCGGTTTGAAAGTAGTTTCGCATTAAATCTGCCGGAGTTAAAATGAAAAGTCCTGATGAATGTTCTGCAGAACTTTTTTGTGGAAGTAAAGTGATAATTATTTCTTTATCTTAGTTCCCCGGAAAACAAACCGTTTATCTGCCAATGGGCTGATGAATGGTAAAAAAAGACCCGATGACAGATCGCGAATTAGTGCAGAAAATTATACAGTGGGATGTGAAAACCTGGTCTAAGGCACTTTTCTTCTGGGAAAAAAAGGTAGATTGGAATCAGGTCGAAAACGGATTGGAATTGGGTGGGCGTGAAGGTGGTTTGTCTCTTTGGATGGCTTTAAAAGGAAAGAAAGTCGTGTGCTCCGATTATGTCTTGGATGTGAAGGGAACTGCCGAAAAATTGCACAAAGCATACAAGGTCACGGAATATATTGATTATGAAAATATCGACGCTTCCAATATTCCGTATGAAAATCATTTCGATGTGATTGTCTTTAAATCGATCATCGGTGGAATCGGACGTGGTGACAACTTTGAAATTCAGAAAAAGGTTTTCAGAGAGATCCATAAAGCATTGAAACCCGGTGGAAAATTGTTGTTTGCCGAAAACCTTGTTGCTTCACCGCTTCATAAAAGATTGAGAAAAAAATACACGGACTGGGGAAACACCTGGCGTTATTTGACAGTGGATGAAATGAAAGAGTGCCTGGGTGTTTTTTCAAATTACGAACTGAAAACAACCGGTTTCCTTGGTACACTTGGAAGAAACGAAGGTCAGCGAAAGTTTTTAGCATTGATGGATCAATTGTTTTGGAACCACGTGAGCCCGAAACGTTGGAAATACATTGCTTACGGGGTTGCCATTAAATAGGATGTCCGGTTGAAGACATTCGGGGCATTTAAGTTATCTTTGTTCCAAACACTGGAAAATACTGCATAATTTGTTAAAGTCCTATCGATTAATGCTTCTTTACGGGGTTTCCCTCGCCGGACTCCTGTTCTTCATGCGCTGGCTTGAATTCCGGCTGCTGGTGATGAGTCATGCCACAGAAATATATGTTGCTGCAATTGCTGTTGTGTTCCTGGTTTTGGGAATCTGGCTTGCCAAACAGCTTACAAAACCTAAAACAGTTTTGGTTGAAAAAACAGTATATGTTTCTCCTTCGGATGAATTTACACGCAATGAAAAAGTCCTCGAAGAATTGGGGATCAGCAAACGTGAACTGGAAGTATTGGAACTGATTGCCCTCGGGTTGAGCAATAATGAAATTGCAGCACGGTTATTTGTTTCTTTGAATACGGTGAAAACACACAGTTCGAAGTTGTTTGAAAAACTGGACGTTAACAGAAGGACTCAGGCTGTGGAAGCTGCCAAACGATTGGGGATAATCCCGCTTTAAAATGGAAAATCACCCGAAAGTATGAGTGTCAAACTCTTATAGAACGGCATTTTTGCCGAAATATTAAAACATAAAAACATGAAAAGAAATGTACTGGTTTACGGAGGGATTGGTGGTTTGATAACTGCAGTTTGGACCTTTATTGCATTGCTGGTTTTACCCCCGAATTGTGGGTCAACCCTCGGAATGGTTCTGGGCTATACGTCCATGTTTATCGCGAATATTTTCCTGATCATCGGTGTAAAGAACTATCGGGATAAATACAGCGGTGGAATTATAACCTTCGGGAAAGCATTGAAAGTAGGATTGTTAATCACTCTTTTTGCATCTACGATTTACGTCGTAAACTGGCTGATTTATGATTATGCTACCGGCTCAAAGTTTATTGAAGTTTACACAGAATCAATGCATGATCAGCTGGTTGAAAGCGGAGCGAGTCCTGCAGTGATTGAAAAACAAGATGCTGAAATGCAGAAATTTATCGTGATGTACCGGAATCCTTTGTTTAAAGCTGCTATGACTTACATGGAAATCCTTCCGATGGGAATCCTGTTTGCTTTGATCACAGCGATTGTGATGCGCAGAAAAGTACCGAAAGCGAATTGATTTTTAGGACCTGTTATCTGAAATTCTTACTAATTTGGGGGAATCTTTTAGAATCCACTAATTAGTAACGTCCAATGAGTCAAATCCGGATTATTTTTTCGCTTGCGATGCTTGTTTTCACAGCAAATCAATCCTTGTCACAAAACGCTTCGCTAAGGGAAGAATTGAGGCCGAAACTGATGAGAATTGTCAATAATTACAAGGCAACAATTGGCATCGGGTTAATCCATATCGAAACGGGAGATTCATTGGATGTAAACAATCACATCCGGTTTCCCATGCTGAGCGTTTACAAATTTCCTTTGGCTATTGCCATCATGGATATGGTAGACAGGGGGGAATTGACACTTAAGCAAACTTATCATGTGACAAAAGCTGATTTACAGGATGAAACCTGGAGTCCCTTAAAGAAAGAGTTTCCAAACGGAGAAGTGGATTTGACAATTGCTCAATTACTGAATTATTCCGTTTCACAAAGCGATAACATTGCCTGTGACATCCTTTTCAAGCTGGCAAAAGGTACCGAATCGGTAGATAACTACATCCATGGACTGGGAATTTCCGGAATAGCCATTAAAGCAACAGAACATGAAATGCGTGCCGACTGGAAAATCCAATACACGAACTGGAGCAAACCCATGCAGATGTCGCGCTTACTGGAAGGTCTTTACCTGCAGAAATACCTGTCGGATTCCAGTAACACTTTTTTGATGAAGCTGATGATCGAGTCAACAAACGATCCTGCAAGAATAAAAGCGTTGCTTCCTGAGGGGACAATCGTTGCGCATAAAACCGGAACTTCAGACAAGCGCGGAAAAATTTACGATGCCTGCAATGATGTAGGCATCATTTTTCTTCCGGATGGAACACATGTGGCTTTAAGCGTCTTTGTCTCCAAATCCGAAGAAGATTATGACAATTCGCGAAAGCTGATCGCGGAAATTTCCAAAGCAGTCTTTGATTATTACGACCATCAATGAAATACGTAAAAGAAAATAAGAATTGGAATGCAGCTCCGGCGGTTTCAAAACCTGAGATTATAACAGGCGAAAATTACCTGGAATTGGTTTTTGACCTGGACCCGGCGTTTGCACATATTGATGAAGGAGAAAAAGGAACCCTTGAATTTAGTGAACTGTATGCTTATCAATTAACGGAAATAAGCCAGGAAGCTTACCGAAACAATGCTTTTCGTTTCAAAAATGACCAATTGCCCTGGGGAGGATTTTATGAATTGAAAGATTCCGACCGGAAAACAGACTTTCCTTCCGATAAAGTAGTGGTCAATGAATCTTCAAAAGATCTAAAACTAAACCATTACCTGTTTTTCCTTCCCGGATTTATTTTCGAATGCCTGGCTTCGGATTATACCTTTCATTTCGATCAAAGAGTTATCGTGAAATTGGAAGAAACCTATCCGAAAGGTTATTTCAACCATTATTTATCCCTGTTTTCAGTCCACTTTAACCAGTTGAATACAGATAACTTCAGGGTTTACACAAACCTGTACATTCAGCTGGAAGGTAAGAAGGAATTCGAAGGACTGAAGGAAGAATTGAAAAAGATCAAAGCCAATAAAGATCTGGATGCGTTTGTGAAAATTGCCAATTATAAGATTCCGAATGTCGGGAGAAAACACCTGGACGAAATGATCAAAGTGATTGAAACGTATGATGCGAAAAGTAAATACGTGTAAGAATTCAAAATTCAAGCTATTTTGTAGTTGAACATTTGAATCTGCTCCGCCGCGACGGACAGAAACATTTGAACATTTTTAACCTTTAAATAAATGAGTAAACAGGCTGCCGGACGTATGTTCCAGGATATCAACTTTACCGTAAAAAGTGCAAAAGGAAAGAAATTAGAACAATTGATCGGTGTTGAGAACCCGGACAATCCCGATTCCGGTCCTTGTTTGGTTTATATTAAAATGGATGGGATCAGCTGGTCGCAGTATTTCCTGGATGTCTGCTTTGGAGTTTGGGAGAACTGGGGCGAAATTGATACGGAAGACGATGCGTATACTTATCACGATTATGCAGAAAAGTTTGAGGTAAAAGACAAAATCATTCAATCGGCTTACTGCAAAGAGAATGAGATTACGCTTGAGTTTGAAGCAGGAGAGAAGCTGATCCTGAAATACAAAGATCCGGATGACTGGGATGGCGATACAGAGATGGTGAAAATAGCTTGATGGGGATGTTAGAAGAATAGGTTTAATCGGGTTTGTGTTCAATCGCTTTTTTCAAAACTCCCTTTATGTATTTGGTTCTTCTGATTTCTTTGCCCGATGATTTATCATACTCCACACACCAGCCGTGACGCAGTCCGTCTTTTAGGCTGATTTTTTCTCCGGTGATTGCTAAAACGAATCTTCCCGTGTAGGGTTGCTCTTCGGAGCTAGCATTGTGAGTATAATAAGAGCTGATTAGTGAGTCATTTTCATAAACCAGGCTCTCAAAGACTCCGGCATCAGCATGTAAAACACCGATTTTACCGACTTCTTTTCCATTTTTGTAATTCCCGTTTTTTTGATAGTCGGAGGTCTTTAAAACGAAACGGCCATTCAGCGATTGAGCCGCAGTTTCAGGATCGTTTTCGATAGCATTGACAAGTTTTGCGAGTATGGTATCTGACCATAGGTTTTCGTCTATTTTGAAACGATAAGACTTTAAACAGAATGTGTCGTACTCTGCAATTTCGGACAATACAGATACTGAGTCGTTGTTTTTTGTGAAATCCAGTGTATAAAGCCGGTAATCAGAGTTTCGTTCAAAGAACCTTAAGCGCTGAAGCATACCGTGAATGTAAAAACGCTCTTCTGACTTGAAACCTTTGATTGTTTTGCGGAAATCTCCATGCCTTTTATTGTCTTCATAATGCTCGGTTAGAATAACCTGATCTTTAGGGATTTCAGTAATCCATTCTCCGGTTTTTACTCCTTTCTCATAAAATCCGGTAGTTTTGAGCTGTTTTCCATCCGATACCACCGAATATTCCTGCTTGCCGTGAAGAACACCGTCTGTGTAATGCTGAAAAGTATAATTTTCGGAATCTTTTTGATAAATGAAATCACCGTTTAGAAGATCGTCCGCATAGTCTTCCTGACGGGTTACTTTTTCCCATGCTCCCGGAGCGTAAATTCCCGTATCCGAACCGGCTTTTTGATAGTATTGAGTGGTTAATCCGTTTAATTTCCCGTTTTGGTATTGTTCGATGCGGTAAATGGTGTCTTTCAGCGGTCCGGAAGGTATCCTGTAAATGCGTTCTCCATGTTCCAGTCCGTTTGAAAAAATCGAAGTATAAAGAATACCGTTTTGTCCGTATCTGGAAAATGTGCTGTCTAATTGTCCTGCTTTATAATAGGCAACATACATCGTGTCTGTTGTATTGAAATAGGTACAGACGGCTTTTCCGCTTTTCAGTCCCTTGTCGTATACCACATCCTCGATACCTAAAGGGGAATCATTCAAAGTATCGAGCGGGTAATTTGATTCAGTATGAGGATCGAAATATACCGGGATTTTTGCAGGTCCCTGCCTGGAACCATTGATATAAGAAACAATTCCGATAGTGACTCCGTTAAAAGTCTGTTTTTCAACTCCGGTAGGAACATCCCGCCGCCATTGTAGTGATTTTACAAGTTTTCCTTCGTTGTTGTACCATTTTTCCAAGCCGTATTTCCAATGGTAACTGTGAGTTGAGCTGTGGACTAATTTTCCTTCCGGGGTGTAGTCGCTTGCTGTCCCGTTCAATCTTCCTGACCGGTAATTTTCAGTGCGCCTGATGCTTCCGTTAGGAAAGAAGATCGTCCGCTGTCCGTCAAGCAACCCGTTTTTATAGTTTTCCGTGATTTTTAGACCATTTTCTGTAAATCGGATTTTTTCCCCGTTCATACTGTCAAATTGCCCGTATTTACGAAAGATCCGGTATCGAAAATAAGCGATTTCCCCTTTTCCAAGAGGATTGGCAACGGCTTCGTAATCCTCATGGATCAAAAAGTTTCCGTTATCATAAGTGGTAGTGATGAAATTACCGTTGATGGTTGTACCGATTGACTTGAACCGACCGCTTTTCAACCCCGAAACAATCATTTGCTTTCCCTGGGAGTAGGTATCTACAGAAATAAATTCCAAAGCAGAGTCACTAAGCAGCATATTGATAAAGGGTTGTGTGCCGTTCTCTGTTTTTACCAATGAATAAGTCAGAAAGTGAAGATCCGCGGAGTCTTTCTCTCCGATGAACTGATAACTGCTATTCTTCAGATAATTGTCAATGCTTGTTCTATCGGTCTTACTGAACCACGAAATTGCATAGTTTAACAGGGAATTTTGTCCGAAGGAAATAAAACAACTGCAAAGGAAAAAGATCAGGAGTAACTGGCGCATGATCCAAAATTAGGGATTTTAATTTCATTGCCACAAATGAAAATGGATTGTTTTGAACTACAAAAATGACTTTGAAATAGTTTTATAAACAGGTGAAATCCGTTTTTACTTAGATGCCGGATTGATCTTGATAATATCGGTATTAGGATCGAGGGGAGATTCGTAAAGCCTTTTATAGAGATCATCCGTAAATTTTGCAGGGTCAATTTCAAGCGCTTCGTACAAACGGTTCATCCAAAATAAAGACGGACATCTTTCCCCTCGTTCGTAACTGGAAATGTTTTGGGCGTTTACATTCATACGTGAAGCCAACTCTTCTTGGGTTATTCCTTTTTCTTCCCGAACCCGCTTGATTTCCCTCCCTAAAATGTCATTAAATGACTTCGTATTCATAGTTGACAAAGTCGAAATATTTAACAGCTCAAGTGTAACACGATTGTGTTTATTTACTATTTTTGCCTAAATAAAACCAGTTTATTCAATTGATCAGAATTGTATATATGAACCCCATTTTTGCCACAGGTATATCCAAGAAACTGAGCTTCAATAAAATAATAGACACAGGAAAAAAACGAGTGTCACAATGAGGCAATTTGCTTTATAGTTAGCCAAAGACCAAAGATAAATACAAGGACCCATTTTACTGAGTATGAAGACTAAAAATGCAATCAGTGCACAATTAGCAAGTTACGAAAAATCGTACGAAGAAACAAATGATTTTGAAACATTCAAAACCAACATTTACAACGCGATACAAGTTATTGAAACCATCACGCCTATAAATCCTGTGAATTCATCCTACCTGTTCCAAAAAAAACTGGATTGCGAGAACCTGGACAGGAATAGTGCCCCGAACCTTTTAGCTTCTTTAAAGAACTTCCTGGAACGCTTGGATTGATAGTGGATTAACATTATTAATATATTTTTTTCGAAACAGACGTTGGAACGACATTTAATTTAAATGGCTATTTTCAACAGATGCAAAACGGATTTCAAAAAATCATTGACGGAATTGCCTGGCTTCAAATTGCGGCCTCTCCGTTATTTATTGGAGCATTAATTGGAATTATTGTTGGTATAACGATAGACGTGAGTCTTGGCATTGTAATAGGAGTAATCGGTTTAATTATAGGAATCATTTGGGCTGTAAGAGTTTCAAAAAAAGAAGGCACAAGTAATTTCATGTCTCATATTATAGCGACACCCGAATTAGATTTTAAAAATTCTGAAACTGTTTTTACAAGAGACATAATCTGTCAGGTATATGCCGGAGATAAATCAATTCAAAAAATTAAATTGGTGTTGCATGAATTCCTCCCGGATTATGAGCCATTGAATTTAGACTATGCGGCTAAAATAGATGACGAAGATTATGTATTCGGATCAGAATCTGAAATGCTAAGTTATTTTATCACCACTCCAAATGTGATACAAACATTTTATTGGAACCAAGCGAAAAACAATCCGGACCGGATTATGGTAGGAGCAAATATAACCATTGATAATAAGTTAATTATGAGCCTGACTATTGATGGGACACATGAAACGGAATGCTTATATCTGGATAAACTGAAAACGCTGCTTCAATCAGAAATCAGTGTTGTTTCATACATAGATCCGGTATATTATGAGAGTGGAAAGGATTTTTTGAACACTTATGGATTATTTAAAGCTTAAAATCTGCGAGGTCTGCGTGCGACTAAAATAATTCGTACTTTGGAATTCGCAATTCGCAATTTTCATGAAACGCTTTCTCTTTTTGCTTCTTCCTGTTACAGCTTTAGCTCAGCAAAAACCTGTTGATTATGTAAACCCGCTTATGGGAACCGATTCCAAAATGGAACTTTCCAATGGAAATACCTATCCTGCAATTGGTCTGCCCTGGGGAATGAACCTTTGGACACCGCAAACAAATGTGATGGGGGATGGCTGGGCTTATCAGTACAGCGCTGATAAGATGAGAGGCTTTAAACAAACGCATCAGCCTTCTCCATGGATGAATGATTACGGTCAGTTTGCAATCATGCCGGGAAGCGGGAAAATGGTTTTCGACCAAAATGAAAGGGCAAGCTGGTTTTCGCATAAATCAGAAGTTTCAAAACCGCATTATTACAGTGTTTACCTTGCTGATTGTGATGTCACAACAGAAATTACTCCCACAGAACGAGC
>DJFP01000267.1:0-25521 GCA_002432565.1 Flavobacteriales bacterium UBA5869 | reverse complement strand
AATTTCAAGAACTATTTTGTCATTTATCTCGATAAAGATATTGCCTTTTATTCCATAGCTTCAGATGGTAAATTGGTTGGTAAGCAGGAAGAATCGACTTCAAACCATTCGGGAATTGTGGTTGGTTTCAAAACGAAAAAAGGGGAACAGGTTCATTTGAAAGTTGCTTCTTCTTTTATATCGCAGGATCAGGCAGAGTTGAACTTACAACTCGAGGTAGGGAATAGTAGTTTCGAAGCTGTTCGCAATAGTGCGGAATCACACTGGAATCAGACACTTGGTAAAATTGAGGTGTCGGGTGGAACAGAAGAACAAAAGCAAACGTTCTACTCTTGCCTTTATCGTACCCTTTTCTTCCCGAATAAACTTTATGAGATCGATGCTGCCGGTAATGAAATACACTGGAGTCCTTATAACGGAAAGGTCCTTCCCGGGAAAATGTTTGGCGGAACGGGATTCTGGGACACGTTCCGGGCTTTGTATCCTTTGCTGAACCTGGTTTACCCGGAAATCAACAAAGAAATGCAGGAAGGATTGGTGAACGACTACCTGGAAGGAGGATTTCTACCCGAATGGTCGAGCCCGGGATATGCAGATATCATGATCGGGAATAACTCGGCATCCATTGTTTCCGACGCATATATCAAAGGTTTACGCGGTTATGACATCGAAAAATTATACGAAGCCCTGCTTCACGGAGCAAATAATGAGGGCCCGATGAGTGCAGTAGGGCGTTTTGGAGTAGCTTATTACAACAAACTGGGTTACGTTCCTTACGATGTAAAAATCAATGAGAATGCTGCCCGGACACTGGAATATGCTTACGATGATTTCGCGATTTACCAGCTGGCTAAAGCTCTGAATCGTCCGAAGGAAGAGATCGATCTGTATGCAAAGCGCTGCCAAAACTACCGGAATTTGTTCGATGCTTCGACTGGAATGATGCGCGGAAAGAATGCCGATGGACAATTCCAGTCACCTTTTAATCCGTTTAAGTGGGGAGATGCATTTACGGAAGGGAACAGCTGGCATTACACCTGGTCTGTTTTTCACGATGTACAGGGATTGATAGACCTGATGGGAGGCAAGGAACGTTTTGTTTCCAAACTGGATTCCGTTTTTAGTTTACCTCCGGTTTATGACGATAGTTATTATGGCGGAATGATCCACGAGATCAAGGAAATGCAGATCGCAAACATGGGGCAGTACGCGCATGGGAACCAGCCGATCCAGCACATGATTTATCTGTACAATTATGCAGGTGCTCCGGCAAAATCCCACTATTGGATAAGAGAAGTACTGAATCGTTTATACAAGCCAACTCCGGACGGTTATTGCGGAGATGAGGATAACGGACAGACTTCCGCGTGGTATGTCTTTTCATCTTTAGGATTTTATCCCGTTTGTCCGGCAACGGATGAATATGTGCTGGGGGCTCCGCTGTTCCAAAAAACAGTAATCCATTTGTCGGATGGAAAGCAGGTAGTTCTGAACGCACCGCAAAATTCGGCTCAGAATAAATATGTCTCGGCGGTAAAAATGAATGCGAAAGAATATTCCAAATTATTCCTGAAACATTCTGAGTTAATGAAGGGTGCTGTTATTGATTTTAAAATGACTTCAACTCCTGCTTTGGAACGCAAATTCTCGGAAAGCGATTTTCCGTATTCGTTCTCAAACGAACAAAAAGCCGTGAAAAAATAAGGAAGCTGCTAATTTTAAGAAATTGCGGAACAATAAAACAGTCTGTAGATATCGGGAATTAGGGTAGTAAGTTTGTTTACAATCTGCGGAGGTCAGCGGTCCTCTGCGGGAAAAATGTTGAGTATGAGTATATCCAAACAACTGGCAAAACATGTAAGAGACGTTCATTTCGGAGGGAACTGGACAACAACAGATCTGAAAACAACCTTGTCTGATGTGAAATGGGAAGATGCCCTAACACAAGTGTACTCGCTGAATTCGATTGCGGCACTGACGTTTCACATGACCTATTATGTGGAAGTATTGATAATAGTCCTGGAAGAAAATAAATTAACAGGAAAGGATGAGATAAGCTGGATGCTTCCGGTTATTGAGTCGAAAAAGGATTGGGACGAGCTGCTGGAAGGGATTTGGCAGAAAGCTGAAAAAGCGGCTTCTTTGATAGAAACATTATCAGATGAACAGCTTGCCCGAGATTTTATTGACCCGAAATATGGGACCAATTACAGGAATATTGCCGGTATTGTGGAACACATGCATTACCACCTGGGGCAAATTGTTATCATTAAGAAATTGGTGGTTCAGTAGTTCAATAATCGTATTTTTAAGTTCGGAATTAACTAAATGAATAAAACAAGAAATACGGTTTGTTTCAATGCCACAATTGATATAATAGGTATCAATCCATTTGTATTTGTACCTGAGCCTATTTTAAACGATCTGTTCAGTGAATTCGGGAAAAACAAAGGTCCGGTTCCAGTCAAAGGAACTATTAACGGTAAAGCTTACCAGCAGACATTAGTCAAATTTGCAGGTGAGTGGAGACTTTACATCAACACGAAAATGCTTCCGAAATCCCCGGAAAGAATCGGAGAACTGATTGAGATTAGTATTGAATTGGATTTTTCGGACCGGACTATTCATCCACATCCGAAGCTGGTGCAGGCTTTACATGATAATCCGAAGGCAAATGCTGTTTTCGAAAGTTTGGCACCATCTCTTCAGAATGAGATAGTACGCTATATTGCGAACCTGAAAACAGAAGTGAGTGTAGAGCGTAATGTCCTGAAGGCAATTGGTTTCCTGTTGGGAAAGGAACGATTTATTGGCCGGGACGGATTAAAGTCATAACTTCGTTATACTCACACTTCGTACTATATACTATGGCAAAAACCAAAACAGCAGAAACAAATAAGGATGTCTATGAATTCATCCTGGAATTCACCGACTCGGAACAAAAACGCCAGGACAGCAGGGAACTGGTCCGATTGATGGAACAGGTTTCCGGTTTCAAGGCAAAAATGTGGGGGCCAAGCATCATCGGCTTCGGGAAATATCACTATAAATATACCAGCGGACATGAAGGCGACGCACCCTTACTAGGATTCTCTCCCCGGAAAGCAGCTATTTCGCTCTATGTTTCTATGGGCGGTCCCGGACAGGAAGAATTGATACATGCACTGGGAAAATTCACCATGGGAAAAGCATGCATTTATGTGAAGAAATTGTCAGATATCAATCAGGAAGCATTGATTGCCTTGATGAAAGATTCGATCAAACGCACGCAGGAAAAATACGGAGCATGAGATTAACCTCTCCGTCAACTAACCATAAAATCAATTCGTAATTCGGTTCGCCCTGGCGGATAATTCATAATTGAAGTATATGAATTATCATTTATTAACTCAATCGCTTTGCTATCCGTAAAAGCTTTCCCTAACTTGAAATTAAATATTAAAATTTTCAGTTATGGAATTCAAAAAGTTACTTTTTATCGCTTCGTTTGGTTTAGCTTCGGTGGTTCATGCTCAGGGAACCCAGGTCGTTGGTACGACTACCCTTATCATCGATACCTTATCAAACGAAGTGTCCGTTCCATGGGAAATTCAAGTGGAAGGAGAGGATTACCTTTGGGTAACAGAGCGTGGGGGAATTGTCAGCCGAATAGACCTGGATACAGGTGTCAAGGACACGGTACTTGATTTAACAGTTGATGTTCATACAGTAGGAGAAAGCGGTTTGCTGGGAATGGCGCTTCATCCTGATTTTCCGGTAATAGCGGAAGTATTTCTTGTTTATACTTACGGTCCCGAAGACAGCCAGGGATATTTTAAAGAACGGTTGGTGAAGTACACCTACGACAATACCGACCTGGTTACACCGGACACATTGATTGATGACATACTTGCCTGGGGAAATCACGATGGTTCGCGCCTGCATTTTCTTCCGGATAAGACATTGCTGATGTCAACGGGCGAATGTTCTCAAAGCCAATTGTCCCAGGACTCAAGTTCACTTTCGGGAAAATACCTGCGGGTGAATACCGATGGAACGATTCCGGCAGACAACCCATTCCCCGGATCCTACATTTATACCATGGGACACCGCAATTCGCAGGGAATTTGTGCACTTCCAAACGGAAAGGTAATTATATCGGAACACGGTCCTTCAACTGATGATGAACTGACCGTTCTGGAATCCGGTAAGAATTATGGCTGGCCTTTGATTCACGGTTTTTGCGATGAAACGTTTGAAGACACTCCATGCGCAACAGGTTTGTATACAGAACCTATTCATACATGGACACCTACGATCGCAACTTCCGATTTGGTGTATTATCAAAATCCGATATTCCCGGAATGGAACAATCGGGTATTGATGGTGACTCTTAACGGTCAGCGGTTGGTAGCTTTGGAGCTAAATGCACAAACAACTGCAGTTACAGATGAAGATCAGTATTTTCAGGGACTTTTTGGCCGCTTGAGAGACATTGCAATCGGTCCGAATAAAGAAATTTACATTGCAACGAACTCAGGTTCCCACCCGATACTAAAAATGGTACCAATGAATCCTTTGAGTGTTTCGGAGTTTGAAAGTCAGGTACCGCTGGTTATGCCAAATCCGGCGGAGAGTTATATTCAGCTTGTGGACAACCGGCAGGCAGATCAGGTTTCAATCCTGGATCTAAACGGGAAAACAATTCTTGAATTGAAGAACGTTGAAGTCGGGAACCAGATCGATATCACAAAATTAGCGCACGGGACTTATTCCGTGGAAGTAAAATTCACCGGTAACGATCAGATTCAGCGGTCGAAATTTATCAAAGAAAGATAACAATCATTCATGGGATCTGCGGGAATTTCTTCTTTGCAGATCCCTAAACTTTTCATTCCTTTGTAAAAATACCAAGGAGTATCTTTATGAAAAAGGCGGAAGCAACACGCTTAACGATTCTGCAGAAAGCATTCGAACTGATTTATGTCAAAGGATATCAAACCACTAGTATTGATGATATTTTAGCAACAACCCAGGTTACAAAAGGTGCTTTTTATTACCATTTCAAAAATAAAGATGAAATGGGTTTGGCAATCATCCATGAGATCCTGAAACCCACCATGACCGAAAGCTTCATTACCCCGTTGCAAAACCCGGGAGATCCTTTGGAGTTTATCTACGGAATGATGCACCATTTGCTGATGAATAATCCATTTTTAAAACCCGAATTTGGCTGTCCGGCTTCTAATATCACACAGGAAATGACTCCCTGGAATGCCGATTTCGGAAGTGCAATGAACGAACTAATAGAGCAATGGGAGGATACATTGGTTGAAGTGCTTGAAAAAGGAAAAGCAGCTGGTTTTGTAAGAAAGGATGTTCATTCGAAGCAAGTTACGATTATGGTTATGTCGGGGTATTGGGGAGTGCGAAATCTGGGAAAACTGGATCAGGGAAAAGAGTCTTATAGCCTTTATTTAAAAGAGCTTAAGAACTATTTGGACAGCCTGAAATAATTTTTTTAAATAAAACATACTAATTAGTATGTTTTTGATTTACTTTTGCATCGATAACTATTTTCGATGTATTCAACACTTATATTTCTTCATTCTTTAACCCGGTGGCTGGTAGTGATCAGTTTAACTTATGCCATTTACCGCGGTTATACCGGATTCAAATTCCAAAAGACTTTTACTAAAACCGATAATGCGGTGCGTCATTGGACAGCAACCATTGCTCACATCCAATTGATCATTGGTATCCTGGTTTATACGCAGAGTCCTTCCATTAAATACTTTTGGAAACACACCCGTGAAGCACTGCGAAATTGGGATGTGACATTTTATTCATTGGTTCACGCATTAATTATGCTGCTGGCAATAGTGCTTTTAACTGTCGGTTCGGCGAAGTCCAAACGAATGCCGACAGATCCGGAAAAGTTCAAAACGATGCTGATTTGGTTCTTTATAGCTTTTATGCTGATTTTTATTGCCATTCCGTGGCCGTTTTCACCTTTGTCTAACAGACCTTTTTTCAGATAATATGTTTCAAATGATCCAGTCAAAAGTTGGCCGTTTGCGCCTGGCAGGTATTCTCGAAGGAATTTCCCTGCTGATTCTCTTATTCGTAGCTCTTCCCTTAAAATATGGTTTCGGGATTCCGGAAGTCTCGAAAGTCATGGGAACCGTTCATGGAGCTTTATTCCTGCTGTTTGTGTTCAATACGTTGAGCGTGGGAGTAGAATACCAATGGAAATTCCGGGAAACAACCTGGAAAGTACTGCTGGCTTGTATTGTTCCTTTCGGGACATTTTACATCGACCGGACAATCTTAAAAAGAATCGATCCATCAAACAGCAAATAGCATGAAAACCATTGGAATTATTTTAGCAGCCTGCTTATTGATTTATATCGGATACCGCACATTTCGCTTCCTGAACCTGGATAAGGGATTGGGAAAGAAAATAGAGCAGGGAGCGGTTATCCTGGATGTAAGAACACCATCCGAATACCGGACCGGACACATTGAAGGATCGGTTAATCTGCAATTGAGCCGTCTGCATGCGGATAAACTTCCGCTGGATAGGGAGAAAACATATATCACTGTCTGCTCCCACGGACTTAGAAGTGTGAAAGCCATGAACCTGCTGAAAGAAAAAGGATACAAAGTATTCAATGGCGGGGCACTGGCAGACCTGGAAAGTGAAATTAAACGGGTAAAGTAACTAGCTAATTCAATATTTAGTTACTTTCAAATACTGATTTTGAAAGTAAAAAGATGGATATTGAAATAGTAAGAACTATTTGTAAGGAATTGCCGTATGTAACAGAAGATGTGAAGTGGGAACACGATCTCGTGTTTTCAATAGGATTGAAGATGTTTTGTGTTACCGGCCTGGATGAAACACCTGTTTCTGTTTCATTCAAAGTAACAAACGAAGAATTTGAGGAATTGTCCAACAGTTCCGGTTTCAGGCCCGCGCCTTACGTTGCGCGATACAAGTGGGTGCTTCTGGAAGATATTTCAATGCTGAAGAAATCGGAATTGGAAGCATACATCAGGCAGTCTTATGAACTGGTAAAAGCAAAACTCCCGGCAAAGATTCGAAAGGAACTGGATAATCAGTAATTGTTCAAATTGTGAAATATTCAAATATTGAAAATGCAAGCTAAGCTTGCTTTGCACCTCTCCATTTAAATTTTGAACTTTTTGAGCCTTTTGAATGTTATTATCTGTATGAAGGACTTTTCAGTTATCTTTAACCTGTTAAAAATAGAAACACCATGAATCGTAAAAAAATACTCCTTGCATCTGCTTTTTTAGTGAATGCTCTTTTAATTCAGGCTCAAACACTTGTTGTTCAGGTAAAAACTTTCGAAACAGGCAAATGGGGTTACTCCAATGTTGATGGTGAATTGGTTATTCCTGCCGAATATGAAAAATGTTATCCGTTTTCCTCCAATGGACTTGCGGTGATTTACGATGAGAAAGAACGCCAGTATCATTTCATCGATTTAAAGAACCAGCGATTAACGACTGATCCGGCATCGTTTAAGATTAAAGACGGATTGGGATTTAATGTGAGTGGTTTCAATGACCATTTGTTCCTGGTCCAGGTAAATGGAAAATGGGGGTATATGGACGATGAAGGAAAATTAATCATTAAGGCCCTGTATGATAACGGAAGTGACTTTAATGATGGATATGCAACCGTCGCTAAAGGAAAGCAATTTTTTGTAGTTGATACAAAAGGGAACGAAACAGCTCTTGAAAGTGGAGTAATGGACGTAAAGGAATTTACGGAAGGACTGGCTCCGGTAAGAATGAACAGCAAAAAGTTTGGATTTATCGATACGAAAGGAAAGGTGGTTATTCCTGCTGAATTTGAAACAGTTGGATACTTTAAAGATGGATTAGCTTGGGTCAAAACGATGGATGGTAAGTTGGGATACGTTGATAAAACAGGAAAATGGATTATTAAACCTGAATTTGAAGCAGGAAAAGAATTTGATCCTGCCAGCGGCCTTGCACGTGTGAAGAAAAACGGAAAATGGAGCTACGTGAATAAATCGGGAGAATTCTTAACTAGTGATTCGGAATCCTTCGGTGATTTTTCGGAAGGTTTGGCGGATGGAAAAAAAGGCGGTTTAGTTGGTTTCTTTGATGAAAAGGGAGAATGGGTGATCAAACCGCAGTTTGAAGCTGTGCGTGATTTTCATAACGGATACGCAGCCGCGCGATTAAATGGAAAATGGGGATTGATAGATAAAGCCGGAGAATGGAAACTGAAACCTCAGTTTGACGCTATTAAAGATGTAACTTTGGTGGAATAAACAAAACCTATGCGTATATCTTTTAAGGCGCTATTCCTTCTCTCCATTATTTCAGGATGTTCCAATCCGGAGAAGGAACCTGAAAAAAAGATTGATTCTTTTAAAGAACCGGAAAGTAAGGCAGTGCCCAAAGAAAAAGATTCCACGGCAGTTTTTAAGTGGGAATCCGAATTGTGTACACATGAGAGTACTTTCAACACACGTCTTTATACCGAAGAAGAATTAAGAGGAACCCGCNNGGTTGTTACAAATGACCGGAAGTGTTCTGCTGGAAGTAAAAGATGTGGCTTTTAAACCGGACCAAATAGCTGATTTGAGCAGTTTGAAGGAATTGGACCTGGAATATCAAAAGAAAAGAAAGCAGCTTCAGAACATGAAGATAGTCAATGATCCGTATTGGATAAAGATCAAAGAACGACTCCTTGCAGCAATGAAAGATGAATACGATCTGAGCCGGATCTGTATCCAGGCCTATACGAATCCGAATGTGCTCAAAGGAAATCGATTTTCCAAATATTGTCCGGACCTGATAACTGCATTAACAAGAAATGATTCCACGAAATTAATAGCTGCCTGGAAAACATTGGTAGAAGAACAATGCAAGAAAAATGCTTCTCCCGACTATCTAATGGAACGCTTCGAGAGAGAGTCGCATGATCCCGACTGGATGATGTACGGACGCGTAGAGTTAGTGACTTTTGGCTTTAGTAACCGGGTAAACGATCAGATTGAGCACGTAAAAAATGATGAAGCAATTAACAGGAAGTTTGATCAATTGTTCTTGAAAACACATTCCGAATGTGATGAACCATAAAAGTAGGGGGTACTATTTATGCTATTTAGATTGAGCACGAATTAAAATTGCCAGATAAAGTTAAAATGTTGTTGAATTATCCGGGAAAGTGGTAACTTAAATCATCATAAACCCAAATTCACATCAATGAATAGGTCCTTAAGTGTTATTGTCATCACGCTTTTATCCTTTGGATTCTATTTTCTCTTGTCTCGGGCTTATTTTTCGGAGCTAAGGATCTGGGTCAATGGATTTGTCCCNNGGAGCATCCATAATCAATGAATTTAAACGCTGTCAAACCACATTGGGATTGAACCGCTCCATCCTCAAAGGAGCACTATTTCCCTTTATTTGTGTACTTCCCATGTTCATAGGTTTTGCCTGTATCTTTCCGTTTAACACTGCTTTAACTACAGAAGATGTATTGATTGCCGGAGTTGCGGCAGCATTTTTTGAAGAGTTCATTTTTCGCGGATTTCTTTTCGGTCAGTTATTCCGTTTTACCAAACTGGGATTTGTTCCCTCCGTTTTACTGGGAGCTTTTCTGTTTGCCGCAATGCACCTGTATCAAAGCGATGATATTCCTACTTTAATCGGTATTTTTTCGACCACTTTTATGGGAGCAGTACTTTTTGCNNGGCGGATTTTACGCAAATATTTTCAGGATCGCCACCATTACACTGGCAATAACCGGAACACTGTTTTATAAAAGGAGGAAACAACTTCCCCTTGCCATTAAAAAGGAAACCATTTGGATCAAAAAACGGATTAATTACTGATATTGGCTTCATGAAATCTATTTTTTGCATTCTGTTAATTGCTTTACTGGCTGCTTGTAATTCCACAGATATCCGGGAAGCAGGAACGCTTAAACAAATCCTTGTTTTCAAATCCAGTTTTGATTCCGGTAAGGAAAGCAAGCGGCACCTGTTGGAACGGCGTGTGTATGATGAAAAAGGATTACTTCTTTCGGAGGTAACCTATAAAGAATCGGGTGCGGTTGATTACAAAAACGAATATGTTTATGACACAAAAGGAAGGAAGATAAAGGACACCTATTTCCTGGGGAACAAATGCCATTCCATTTCAGAGTTTATCTATAACAATAACGACAGCATCCAGATGATTGTAGTCTGCAAACCCGACAATAAAATAGATTTTACCATCCAACCTTGTTACACTAAAAAAGGGTTTAACTACCTGGATATCTGTAGAGGTGCAGACAAAAAAATCCGATTTTGGGATACATACGAACGAAATGGGTCCGGCAGGCTTGAAAAATGGACGCGTTTCAATCCGGATTCAACCGTTCGGTCAACAGTTGTCTACAAATACGACAAACAAGGGCATAAGATTAAAAATACCTGTTCGGGTGAACTGCGCGGCACGTATGCTTTTAAATACAATAAGAGAGGGCTGATCCGTGAAGAAATAGCACGCAACACAGGGGATAAAAGTTTTTTATGGCTGAAAGTATATATCTATGATAAATGGGGCAATGTAGCTAAAATAGTACAATACAATGACTTCAATGATCGTCCGGAAAATCCGTATATGGCGGTCAGCTATAGGTATGAATATTGGTGATTCAAAAATTTTGATAATTTTTAATGAACCAACTTTCGGGTAAACTGTATGGTTATTGTATGAAAAATTACCTGGTCCTAATATCGATTTTCTTTGCGAACATTGCCTTTTCTCAGACTCCGGAAGTATTTTATCAGACTTCGGACAACAAGTACGCCTTTAAGTTTGAAGGAAACACCTGTACATTGTATAAACTTTCACAGCATGAAAACTGGGTTTCAGAAGCGTGGGAATTGGAACCGGAGATTCGGTTCGAAGGTCAGATGGATAGTTCAGGTATTCTCTTTTCAAACGGGCAATACGCTGTGTCTTATGATTACAAATATTACCGGGTGAGTAAACTAAAAAACGGAAAGATCAAAGACCGCCATACATTTGTTGCAAAGAAATTGGAAAATCCTTCTAAAGTATATGAAGCGATTAATCATACCTATTGGCAAATGCTTTACAGGAAAGAAATAGAAAAGATCGAAAGCAATTACCCGTTTTTCAGAGAATACCGGTACCGCTCATATCGGCCGGGAGATTACGCGATTTGGGAATCAATGACTTTTAAGCAGGATAATCCGGAAAGATTTGAATTGCTTGCCACTGACCGAAAGAAGCTGTTAATTGACAGTTTGGTAGCTACAAACAATCGGTTGATTTCCCTTAATGATTCTATTGAAAGAAACATACAAACATTGACACCGGAAGAGCTGAAGAATAATTTATTAAGCCGCCCGATCCATGTGCTTCCGTATGATGAATACCAGGATATCATGTTGAACATAGTTGCAGAAAAACGACCGGATCTTTTTTTAGGTCTGGTGGAAGCACTCCCGGATGAAAGAACATATTTGTTCAACAAGATTCATGAAAGAGATGCTGTTAAATCACTGAAGAAATTCGAGACAAATACACCGATCAGGAAAGAATTCCTGAAGTATAGAAGAAGACAAAATTTTAAAGCCGGATTGCTGATAACAGGGGCAGGTCTGCTTGAGGTCGGAGTCATTGGCGGCGCAATAACCGGAATTGTTTACTGGATAAGGAAGTAATCGACCGCA
This sequence comes from Flavobacteriales bacterium UBA5869, assembly GCA_002432565.1. Taxonomy (GTDB): domain Bacteria; phylum Bacteroidota; class Bacteroidia; order Flavobacteriales_D; family Crocinitomicaceae; genus Fluviicola. Next base: position 13,780 of record DJFP01000267.1, on the reverse strand, counting down.
CATTTTCCTTCTCATGATATCCTGATACGCAGAAAATGGGCTTGGTTTTGTAAGATCGGTCGTTTTTCATCTTCTTTCATAAGCTCACAAATTTTGTTTAAAAAGTGAAGTTTCAAACATTCTGTTATAACTTAATGTAGGAGAAAAACAGGTGTTATGGAAACGACTTTATGGCAGCCGACGCTTGAAAATGAGTTAGTACTTATACGTCCGCTGCAACGTTCAGATTACGAGGGATTGTACCAAGTTGCTTCAGATCCGCTGATTTGGGAGCAGCATCCGGTATACAGCAGGCACAACCGCGAAGAATACGATCCATTCTTCGAAGAATCATTGGAGACAGGAATGAGTTTGGTAATTATCGATAAAGGAACAAATAAGATTTTTGGGAGTACCCGTTATTATGATTATGATGAGAACAATGCTTCCGTTAAGATTGGAGGGACGTTCCTGGACCGCGCCCATTGGGGAGGAAGCTATAATTTTGCCATCAAAGAATTAGTACTGGATTATGCATTTCAGTTCGTTGACAAAATCATTTTTGAAATTGCAGAACAAAACATCCGCTCTCAGATAGGGACTTCCAGGTTTGGAGTAGTGGAAAAGGAACACTTCATGAAGGAGATCAAAGGAAAAAAGTATCCGTATATCACTTACGAGCTGACACCGCAATTATGGGCAAATGCTAAACTTATGCGGGCTTAGTTTCCCGGGGAAAGCGCAAAGAATGGTGCCAGACTCCGGATTCTTTGCGCTTTTTACTATCTTATGAGACTTCGAAATCAGTTAAATGTCTGGTAAAAAAGTGCTTCCTCGTCCCGATCTGCCTTATTGAGCCTAAATTCTCTGGTTTCCTTCAAGAAACCAACTGCAAATTTTAACGTATTCCAACTTGTCTGCACCTCTTCAATCCGTAATTTTAACGCATGAAAAAAATCAAATATTCCGTCCTGGATTTATCCGTGATTACCAAGGACGGCAATGCAGCAACAGCAATTAAAAGAACAGTAGATTTAGCGCAAAAAGCAGAAGAATTAGGGTACGAACGTGTTTGGCTGGCAGAGCACCATAATATGGAATTTATAGCCAGTTCGGCAACTTCCGTTTTGATCGGGCATGTGGCCTCTCATACAAAAAGTATCCGGGTTGGATCGGGAGGAATCATGCTTCCAAATCATGCTCCGTTAGCAATTGCTGAGCAATTCGGAACACTGGAAACCCTTTATCCTTCTCGCATTGACCTGGGATTGGGAAGGGCTCCCGGAACAGATCAGCAAACAGCCATGGCTTTGAGAAGAGGAGATCTGAATACAGCATACCAGTTTCCGAAAGATGTGACAGCACTGCAAACCTATTTTAGCGAAAGTAACAGAACAGCTTCGGTACGCGCCTTTCCCGGTGAAGGATTGAATATTCCCATCTGGATACTTGGTTCAAGTACGGATAGTGCTTATTTGGCTGCAGAAATGGGGCTGCCTTATGCATTTGCTTCACACTTTGCACCCAGACAATTCAAAATTGCTGTGCAGATTTACCGCAATAATTTCCGCCCGTCTCAATACCTGGATAAACCTTATGTATTGGCATGCGTGAACGGGATTGCCGCTGATAGCAATGAAGAAGCAGAATTGTTATCCATGAGCTTGTACCAAATGTTTTCAGGTATCCTCACAAATTCCAGGAAACCACTGTCTCCGCCCATTCCAAACTTGCTGGATTCCTGGCCGCAAGAGTTATTGGATGCCGTTCGGGAAATGACAGCCTGTACATTTGTCGGAGGTAAAGACACGTTGATTGAAAAGTTTAGCCGTTTTATTGATGAACACGGAGTAGATGAACTGATGATCACCGGAAATATTTTCGACAACGAGAAACGATTGAGGTCCTACGGCATTTTGGCAGAAGTTTTTAATGCCATTAATTTGTCTTAGAATTCGGGAAAATTGGTTAGATTCATCGCGTAATCAGTTATGGATGAAAAGAACTAACTACTTAATGATTTTGCTAATAATTCTGCCGGTACTTTTCTTGTCCTGTCAGTCAGATCAGAAAACAGCTATTCCCGAAGAGGAAGAATTCGTGAAAAAAGCAGATTCTACCCTTTTGCAGAAGAAGAGTGCTTATTCCGGTTTACTGAAGAAGTTCAAACTGATCTCATTTGATACCCTCGAAGTAACTTACCAATACAATACCGAGGAGAAACGCTACCAGGGCAGGGAGCTTACCTTAAAAGAAGCTAAGAACTTTCCACTTGGGATCACAGAGAATTATTTCGGGAAACTCTCAGGTGTTTATGCCTGTTATCAATTTCCGCTGGATTCTGTCAGAATAGGTTTGATTGCCCGTATTCCGGGTGAATACGATGCAAATTCGGTAGGGTTATTCATCTTTGACCGTAAAAAAGACCGGATTCTGAAGGATTATATCCATTTATCAGTGGATTTCGGTGATGCCGGCGATGTATATAGTCGTATTTCGTGGTTGATCCGCTCAAAGAATAATCAGTATCAATCGCTTATTTGTGACTACAGTGCTTATTATCACGAAGTAGAAGATACTAATGATCATACGGTTGATGAATGGGAAGAATATTATTTATTGAACTGTATGTCACCGAAATTTGACACGATTTCTAAAAACAATGTCCGTCTGAAAAAGCAATTCAATCGCATTCTAAAACCGGTGAAGTAGGATTTTTTGGCTAAATGCTGGCTGTTAATTCGTTTGAATTGCGTATGTTCATGTTCTCAAAAAATCAAACTGACAATTTACATGGAAACTGGACCTATTAACGAATTAGCGAATTTATTACACTTAGAAGCGAGAGAAGCCGGTCAGGCGGGCAATTATCAAACAGCAGTTGAAAAATTGCTGGAAGCTATGAGAATCGAACCGTTATGGGCTTATCCGGTTTATGATCTGGCATTTACCTATTTGTTGATGGGAGATTTTGACAACGCCTTAAAATATTACCGGGAAACGGATGACATCGAACCCGACGGTTTCTTCACAACCAAAACAGCCATTTATACACTGGAAGGAGAGAAGGCGGGTTTGTTCCCGGAAGGATTGTATACTTTTTATATGCAGATCGAGTGGACAGACGAACCCGAAAAGAAATACAGCATTGCTAAACAAATTGTGGATAATGTGCCCTTATTTGCTCCGGCCTGGAAAGAAATTGTCTATTTGCAGACAGATCCTGAAGAACGTTTGTACGCTATTGAACAGGGACTTGCCGGAAATCCGGATCGTGAAACCAAAGGGATTTTACTTTTGAATAAAGCGATGGTTTTCAATGAAAGAGGAGATAAGGAAACTGCGAAGCAATTGCTTTCACAAATTATCGATTCACAGGAAACAACTGTTTCCAATAGTGCGATCGCTAAAGTGGCGCTGAAATCGATTAAGGACAATTAATAGTAATCTCATTTAAGAATCATTTTTAACGATGATTGGAAGTGTGAAAAAATTTTCGGCCTTACTTTGTTTGGTAAAACCACGTATAATATCCTGCAAATAATTTCGTTTTTGGTAAAGGATTCATTTAGTGGAAGGTAGGTGCTTAACTATTTCGTAATTAGGCATTAGTAATTGGAAATTGTTTAATAACCTGTTCATAAACTTTCCTAAAACTTTTCACAAAGCCTCCGATTTTCGCTAATTTTATAGAAACACAACTACAGCGTATGTTTGACTGGGAAGACGATAACGACAATTTTGAAAACCACCTGAATGATGATTTGGCTAAATTCGAATCACAATTGGCAACCAACTCGGTGGGTTTTTTTGATAGTGATCGTTTAGAAGCGATCATCGATCATTACCTGATGAACGGTAATTATTCCAAAGGAGAATTGGCTGCCGAAATCGGAACACAACAATATCCATTCAATACCTTATTCCAGATCCGCAGAGCTCAGGCCATGTCGGGATTGGGAAAACTGAAAGAAGCACTCGAATTGCTGGATGCCGCTGAGCAGATCGATTCGGAATCTATGGAGCTTTACCTGACCAAAGCAACTATTTTCAGTCAGCTGAGAGACAGTAAAAGGGCTGTGAATTTTTTCCGTCGTGCGTTGGAATTGGCAGACCGTGAAGAAAAAGACGAGATTTTCCTGGACCTGGCAACCGAATTAGAGCAGTTAAAAGACTTTAAAGGAGCTGTGGAAGTTCTGGAAGAAGCCATGCGCTCAAATCCAAAGAACGAAGGAGCTTTGTATGAATTGGCATTCTGTTTTGATCAGCTCGGGAATAATGCCCGTGCAATTCAGACTTACAGACGCTTTTTGGACGATAATCCGTATTCATTTACTGCCTGGTACAACCTCGGGAACACTTATTCGAAAGAAGAGAAATTCAATGATGCTATTACGGCTTACGAATATTGTGTAGCAATCAATGACCGTTTTTCTCCTGCTTATTTCAACATGGGAAATGCTCAGCTAACGATTGAGCAATACAAAGAATCGATCGAATCGTTTGAGCGCTGCATTGAAATTGACGGAGATGACCCTTTAACTTATTGTTACCTGGGAGAGGCGAATGAACAATTGAATAATCTGACTGTTGCCTGGGATTTTTATCAAAAAGCATTGTCTATGTCTCCGACTCTGGCAGAAGCATGGCTTGGACTGGGAATCGTGAAGGATTTGCAGGGACAGCCGAAGGAAAGCCTTCACTACATTGAAAGAGCTTTGGAGCTGGAGCCAAATATGGACGGCTATTATCACGTTTATGCAGGCGCACTTGAAAATGCGGAACTTTTGCCCGAAGCGGAAGAAGCATACCTGGCGTGCCTCACTTTAGACCCGGAAAATGAAGATTGTTTCTTCGACTATGTGGATTTCCTGTTGGAACACAAGGTGGGTGAAGCGAGAACTTTCGTAGAAAATTACATTTTAAAGCATCAATTGTTTTTCTCCATCTTACCGATTATTTATTTGAATTGGGTAGCTGGAAATCAGGAAGGTGCTAAGTTAGTGTTAGTTGAGTCCCTGAATAAAGATCCTGAAAAAACAAAAGAAGTTTTTATTCGCTATCCTGAATTGGCAGATGTCCAAGAATTAGTAAATTTGACTCGCTCTTAGAGCTATAGTTTGACATTTGTCGATAGTACTCAATTTATCAAAGAATGAATTTTAGTTTACCACATATTCCGGAACGTACACAACAGCCGCGTAATAACGGGATTACAATGATGATGGATAAAGGCCTGAGCTTAAATGAAGCAGAAAACTTTATCCAGGCAAACGGTCACTTAACGGACATTGTAAAGTTTGGTTTCGGNNACCGCATTTGTTACAAACAACCTCGAAGAAAAACTCAAATTATACCGCTCTGCAGGTTTAAGACCTTATTTCGGAGGAACTCTTTTTGAAGCTTTTTATGCTCGCGGACGTTTTGAGGACTACCTGCGTTTATTGGATAAGTACAATTTGGACCTTGCGGAGATTTCGGATGGGTCCATAATCATCAATCACGACGAAAAGTTGGAATTGATCCAGCGTTTGGCTAAAACAAGAACAGTACTTTCTGAAGTGGGGTCAAAAGATTCAGGAATTTTGATCAGTCCGGGAAGATGGATCAAAATGATGAGCTCCGAACTGGAAGCAGGTTCCTGGAAAGTGATCGCAGAAGGCCGTGAGGCAGGAAACGTTGGTGTTTTCCGTCCTAACGGAACAGCTCATACCATGCTGATCAATAAGATCATTGCGAAAGTGAAACCGGAAGATATCCTGTGGGAAGCACCGCAAAAAAATCAGCAGGTTTGGTTCATCAAACTGTTCGGAGCAAATGTAAATCTTGGAAATATCGCACCGAATGAAGTAATTCCGTTGGAATGCCTTCGTTTGGGACTGCGCGGAGATACTTTCTTTGAATTCCTTCCGGACGATTACGCACAGCGCTTAAAACAGGTCGATTCGGACGATCCCGAAGAGGAAGAAGAAGCATAATGTTCCAGGCTAAAGTTGTATTGAACGGACATGCAGGACCGATTTATGCGGCTTCCTGGGATGGAAACTTTTTATACAGCTCTTCCGGTGATAAATATGTGACACGCTGGAATCCTACCAAAGGATTGCAGGATTCTTCATTTACCGTAAAATTAGAGCATGCGGCGTATGCATTGAAAGCCGGTGAAGGGTTTTGCTTTATCGGATGTACTGACGGTACTTTGTTGGGGATTGACACCGAAACCAAAAACATTGCCTGGGAACATAATTTCTTCGGCAACGCGTGGTTCTCCTTAACGATTCATACAAAACACGGTTGGTTAGTGGCGGGCGATTCCGAAGGAAACCTGGTGGTTTTGGAACTGCAGACCGGAAAACGGATTTTGCACCTTCCACTGGCAGCAGGGAAGATCCGGACGCTGAGTATTGTAAACAATAATTGTTACGTCAGCACACAATTGATCGGTGTACTTGTTTTTTCCTGTGAGAACTGGAATGAACTGGCATCCTGGGAACCCAATGAACTCGGGAGCAATGTGCTTTATGCAGACATCCAAAAAAACGAATTGATTACCGGTGGGAGAGATGCACATCTTGTAATCAGCAATTCAGCTTACGAGATCATTAAAAGAATCCCGGCTCATTATCAAACGATTTATGGATTGATTCGTGTTGGAAATCAATTTGTAACGGCTTCTATGGATAAAACGATAAAAATTTGGAGTCCGGATTTTTCAAAAGTAGACCAACGCATTGAGTTCAAAGACGGCGGCCACAATCGCTCTGTTAACGGACTTGTATTTGTAGACGACCAAACCTTTGTCAGTTACGGTGATGATAAAAAAATCGTTGTTTGGAAAAAAGCCCCTGTAATTTTACATTCCGATAATTGATTCTGAGAAAGTTATTTTGTAAATTAGTGTCATTATGGACAACGACTTTAATTCTCTCTATCCGCCAAAACCATTTTTGGAAAAGGAGCCGGTCAGGCAAGGACATATTGCCGTAACGGTATTCTCTTTGATGCTTTTTGTTTTGAGTTTCCTGGTTTTTTTTGATAACCAGTTTGTCTTCCTGATAGAATTAGTTGCTGTTCTGATCCTGCATGAAGGCGGACATTACCTGTTTATGAAATTGTACAGGTATGAGAATGTTCGCATGCTGTTCCTTCCATTAATGGGGGCTTTTGTCCACGGTCATAAAGAATCATACCGCCAGCGGGAAAGTTTAATGGTGATACTGGCAGGACCGCTTCCGGGAATTATTGTCGGAATAGCTTTATGGCTTTTAGGGTTTCACTACGAAATTCATTGGATGGTCGAAACTGCGATGATTCTCTTTGCAGTTAATATTTTAAACCTGCTTCCGATTCTTCCTTTGGACGGCGGACGTATGCTTAGTATTTTGTTTTTTGAGCGCATTGAATTGTTCCAGGTCATTTTCTCATTCATTTCATCTATGGCTTTAATAGCGATCGGTTATTTCTTTGAATTCTATGTGATTATGTTGTTTGGATTCCTGATGGGATTCCAGGTTAGAAGTCTGCACCGTCGTTACCTGATCCATAAAGGACTGAAAGAAGATGAAGTGAATTTTAATTCGACATACGATAATCTCTCGGACCGTTCTTATCATTTTGTAAAGAACCATGTACTTGAAAATACACCGGGACTTCGCCGTTTTGTTGAGAACATGGAAGGAGAGGATACCAAAACGGTTGTTGCCAATGAGGTTAAGAATATGCTGGTTCCTCCAATGACCCAGGATGTGAATGCATTTATGAAAGTAATCGTGATCATTGCCTGGATTTTGGCTATTTTTGCCCCGATTTACCTGATGTGGAGTCGGGGAGTATTTAATGGTTTTTATGTTTAAGATCGGGCAGAAAGTTTCTTTTTTATATGAAAAAGGCGATGGGGTAATTTTGAGTTTGGAGAAAAACCGTGCGCAGGTTACGGATGACTCCGGCTTTGACCGTTGGTTTCCTTTGAATGAATTGGTTTTTATCCATTCCGAAAAATACGCAGATGATGAAATAACGATCTCCAAAGAAGACCTGGAGCCTGAAACAACTTTCCGGGTAATCCAGGAGCGCACCGGAGTAAAGAAACCACGCACTGTTTGGGAAATCGACCTGCATATTGAAGAAATCCTGGAGTCCACACAAGGTCTGTCGAATACGGAGATCCTATTAAAGCAAATGGCTGAATTTCGTGCGACTTTCAAGAAGGCAAAAAATCAATCCGTTCACAAATTAGTTGTTATTCATGGAGTAGGAGAAGGAGTCCTCAAAAACGAGATCCGTACCTATTTGGCACAGCAAGACCAAATTGAAGTCTATGATGCCGATTTCCTGGAATACGGCAAAGGAGCAACTGCTATTGAATTCCACCCGAATTGGTGATTTCTTATGGAAGAAAATCCGATTGATGATTTAAATGCGATTCATCCGACTGCTCAGCAGAAAAGCGATCCTGTTGTTAAAGCCGTTGCTCGTTCACTTTTTCTGGTTGCATTTGTATTCAGTTTACTTTGTTTTCCGGATATTATCGGTTTAATCAGTAAATACTTTTCGTTCCGGACGAGGTATGTCATAGGTTTTGAATTACATTCNNTCATGCTTTGTTTTTTAGTACTGATTTGTCTGCTGGGTTTTGAATGGATGTTCTCATTACCAAGCTCATTAAAAGATGCTAATCCCTTTTTACCAGGCTATGCTGTTTTTCCACCTTTTGGGCTCTATTTCGATGTGCTGTTTATCCTGGCAGCGATACTTCCATTTTTAATTCTTCAGATCTTTATTCGAAAACCAAAGAAAAGTTGAACCTTTTGAACGCTTTCAGCATTTGAACTTTTATTTACACAAACAGTAAGTAGAGTCTTCCGTTCCAAAGCTAAACTCCCCATGGTGCTCCCAGAAAATGTATTTTCCGTTTTTAGATACGTACTTCACACCACTTGCTGCAGGCGCTTGTTCCATTGGGTATTCTCCGTCTAATCGCGGACTCCGAACTCTTACGGTAATTTTACCGGTGCTGTCACCATTCAGGAAAGTAATATCTTCTGAAAAAGATACCTGAAAGTCATTGGTACATTCAAACTTCAGGTTGCGATTTTTTTTTACTACGTTATTTCCCACACAGGAGGCGAGAGCAAGGGACAATATGATTCCTGGAAACAGGTATTTCATGGCATTCGTTTTTAACAAGTTACAAAAATCAATTCAATTCTTTTACCATTACAAAGTCATCCATCACATATCCGTTACCGATATCCAAAACTTCTTCGTGATCAACTGAAAACCCGTTTTTTTGATAGAAACCAACCGCTTTATTTCCCTTATTGACATTTAGATGGAGTGTTCCGCTTCCGTTAATCTTAGCTTGATCTTCCACCTGGTCCATCAGGATCTTTCCAAGCCCGGAACCTTGTGTCTCGGGAAGTATGTACAATTTATGGATTCGGGTAATTCCGGCTTCAGGATATCCGTGCTCTATTCCGCAAAATCCAACAACCTTTCCGTCTTCTTCCGCCAGCCAAAATGCCTGGTTGGAGTCGTTAATAGCGGACTTTAGTTTTGTTTGGCTGTACATGAGGTCCAGCATATAACGTATTTGTTCCGGTGAAATAATTTCCCGGTAAGAAATAGGCCATGTAATTTCTGCGACTTCCTGTATTGTTGGGATGTCTGCGAATGTTGCTAAGCGGAGAGTAATCATTTTATCTTAAACGTCTTTTCCAAAGGAATACATGTCATTGTGGTTGAATTCTATTTTGTCTTTCACGTTTTTCATCGTTTTGATCAGCCCGAAAGTGAATTCATCAGTATGCAGGTTCAGCCATTTAAAGCTGGCTTCTTCACCGTCTACTGCCATTGCGGCATGGTACAGGAATTCAAATCCGTGAACCTGGAGCCAGTGTTGGGCGCTTTCATTTCCCTCGGCGGCATTTACAAATGCCATTAAATGCGGATATCCGTTTGCAAGCAGCCAGTCCCGGGCTTCCTGTTTGAGAGTGAGTGCCTGATTTAGAAAGAAGATTTCTTCGTAACCGTTGTCATAAAGAAATTTTTCCAGTTCCTTATGTCCTTCGAGTGCTTTGATCCAGGCAAGGATAATTTTGGTCGGATAATTAAACTCCGCGAACGCAATGTCTGCCTTTTTCACCTCCACCTTTTTCTTTTCCTCTAAAGGCTCTTTTCCAAATATGCGTTTAAACCAATTCATATTATGAGAAAAATAAATAAGCGATCAATACGGCTGCTACGGCACCTACTAAATCGCAGAATAGTCCTGCTGTTGCAGCGTAACGAGTCTTTTTGATCCCTACCGAACCGAAATATACGGATAAAACATAAAAAGTAGTCTCTGTACTTCCCTGGAAAGTTGCTGATAAGTTGCTGACAAATGAATCAGGTCCGAAAGCTTTCATGTTTTCTACCATCAATCCGCGTGCTCCGGATCCTGAGAAGGGTTTCATGAGTATTACAGGAAGTGCATCGACAAACTCCAGCGCTTTTATGCCTGCGATTGTTAGCAGGTACTTCGCGTTGTTTATCAGATCTTCCAGAGCTCCACAGGAACGAAACAGGGCAACTGCACAGAGCATCGCAACCAAATAGGGAACAATATTCAGCGCAACCTGAAATCCACCTTTTGCTCCTTCAATAAATGACTCATAGGCTTGAATTTTAGACTTAAGAGCCATAACGATAAAAAAGGTAATGAATCCGAAAATAATCGTTGTACTGAGAACTCTGGAAATGGTATCAATTTCCTTAGGGTGTCCGTTGAGGTACCAAAGCAATCCGATGATTAATGTTGTTAAACCTCCTATATAGAACAGGATATTTCTTTGAAACAAATTGATTTTTTGACGAATAGCAACGAAAATTAGCCCGCCTAATGTAGCAAAATAGGTTGTAAGCAAGATAGGAATGAAAACAGATGCCGGATTTTGAGAATTTTCAGCTGCACGCGTAGCAAGGATGGATACAGGTATGATCGTTAATCCGGAAGCGTTCAATACCAGGAACATGATTTGGGCATTCGATGCAGTTTCTTTTTCCGGATTGATATCCTGTAATTGTTGCATTGCTCTCAATCCTGCAGGTGTAGCGGCATTATCCAATCCGAGCATGTTTGCAGAAAAATTCAGCATAATACTTCCCATTGCAGGGTGATTTTTAGGGATGTCAGGGAATAATCTCGAAAAGAGTGGATAGACCATGCGTGAAAGTATGTTTACCGCACCACTATCCTCACCGATTTTCATTAATCCCATCCAGAGTGCAAGAATTCCGGTCATGTACAGTGCAAGTTCAAATGCAGACTTAGCAGCTTCAAATAGCGCATCCATCATTTTTTGAAGAATAAAAGTATCCTGCCAAAACAGAAGTTTTGAAAACCCCATAATGATTGCGACGACAAACATCCCAATCCAAACTCGATTCAATACCATGAATCAAAAATCGTAAATAATTGTGCTTCTATTTCGAATGACGTTCACAAATATGAACAAAGTTTTCAAGAATAATAACGCCGTGATTCCCGGATACTTCGGGGTGGAATTGTACGCCGTAAAGCGGAAGGCTTTTGTGCATCATTCCTTCGTTCACGGTTGCATCGGAAACAGCTGTGTGGATGAAATCCGCAGGAATACTGACTGCTTCGCAATGATCTTCCATCAATTCGATCTCCGTTGGAAGTTTGTCGAAAAGCGGGCAGTCTGCGATCACCTCGATAATTTGCCAGTCACGGTCTTCGCGCTGCCTGTTGGAAAGTGCTCCGAAAGTTAGTCCAAGCATCTGGTGGCCGAAACAAATTCCTAAAACGGGGAGTGTCTCGGTTTTCAGCCACTCGAATTGTTTCAGATACGGTTCCGTATCAACTTCCGTAATAAGAATGGGAGCTCCGGAAATCACAAAACCAAGCGCGTCGTTGTGCAGCTCTCTTTGGAATTCAAAAAGAGGAACAATCCGCGTGTCCATGAATTCATAAATGATGGATTCAATGAGAGGCGTTTTCGAACTTCCGCAGTCTATAATGACAATCATAAATCTATCTGGCCAACTCCCTGTCGGATGATTTCCGCATTTCCGTTTGTGCAATCTACAATGGTTGAAGCATCCAGTTTTCCGGGACCGCCATCAATAATGACAGCTACTTCATCGTCGTAACGTTCATAAATAGATGCCGGGTCTACAAAGTAATCCATGATTTCATCCTCGGAATCATGAAGTGAGGTAACAGCCATCGGATTTCCCAAACGCTCTACAATTGCCTGCACAATTTTATTGTCGGGAATACGAATACCGATCTCTTTTTTGCTGGAATCAAACAGTTTGGAAACTTCGCTGGTGGCATCCAAAATAAATGTAAAAGGTCCTGGCAGATAATGCTTCAATAAACGGAAAGTGTTTCTGTCGAGCTGCTTTACATATTCCGAAACCTGGCTCATGTCCGAACAAATAATGGAAAAGTTTGCTTTTGACAGTTTCACATCCTTCCATCGGGCAAGTTCTGCCAATCCCTTTTTGTTCATGACATCACAAGCAACTGCGTAAACAGCATCAGTAGGAATAATAATGATTCCTCCTTTTTTCAATTCGTCAACAACTTGCTGAATGAGACGGTTGTCAATATTATCCGGATTAATTTCTATGAACATAGTTGAATGATTTGCAAGTATAAATTTAACAAAATTCGCTGCCGAATGCAAATAATGAATCCTGTGGTGCCGGAGAACTGGTAGCATGCATAAGTTTTCAAATCTTTCATAGCTGGTTTTGGTTTAGTTTTTGCACTTTGAATTCATCATTTTGAATTAACAAAGTATCTTTGTACAAATTTATAGGCTATGAAATTTCTGACATTCATTTTCATTACAGTTCTAACATTGAATGCGCAGGCTCAACTGGATCGAAAAGCTATTTATAATGCACTTGCCAGTGATTCGAAAGAAACTGTTCAGAAACAATTGGACGGGATTATAAACATGAAAGAATCCTCTGAAGTAAAGGCCTTTAAGGGGGCGCTGCAAATGAAAGCAGCCCAATTCCAAAAAACAGCTAAGGATAAAATGAGTTTGTTCAGTATTGGCAAAAAATTATTGGAATCTGAGATCAAATCGAATGATGGGAATGCAGAATACCGTTTTTTGCGTTTACTGATCCAGGAAAATGCACCGAAGCAGTTGAAATACAACGGAAATATCGAGGAAGATGTTGTTAGTATTGTGAGCGGTTACAGCAAATTGAAAGAATCTACAAAGGCAGCGATTGAATCGTATGCTAAGAAATCTGCTTCTTTGAAAAACCTATTATAATAAACATGTAGGGGTGCGATTAATCGCACCCCTACATGTTTGCGTAAATTTCAATTATTGTACATCTGCTTTCACTCTTACCACGGTAATTCGAGGATCGGTGTTTGCAGTTATTGTAATTGTTTTTTCGCTGACTCCTTTTCCGCTNNCATCCGCAGCTTGCTTTTACATCTGATAGTACCAAAGGCTTGTCTCCGGTGTTTGTCACCGTAAACGTACAATGATTTTCCACTCCGTCCACTACTTTCCCGAAATCATGGATTTCTTTATCGATTTTCATCGATGTGCTGGATTCAGCTTCAATGCGCTGTTGTTCTTTTAATTCCTTTAAAGCTTGTTCATTTGCTTTGATCGTTTCCGGATCGTCCGCAATTTCCATGATTGCAGTGCTTTCGCTTTCTGTTTTTTCGGTATTGCCTGAACAAGCAACGGTCAGTCCGCCTAAGAGTATAAGGCCGATAAAGAAACTTCTCTTTTTCATGTTTAGTTTAATGCCA
>DJFP01000022.1:6012-7892 GCA_002432565.1 Flavobacteriales bacterium UBA5869 | reverse complement strand
CGCTGTTAAAGTATTGTTAATCTCGTTTTTAAGTGTAGCATCCGGGTTCGCCCAGTTGACAAACGACGGATGTCCGAGCGCAATTCCTTTATGTCCGGGTGTGCCTGTTTCGGGATCCAATATCGGAGCAACAGCAACGGTATGTCCCGACTGCGAAGATGATTTCACCTTTTGTTTCTCAGGAACAAACAGTGTTTGGTACCAATTCAACACCAATGTAACAGGCGGGGATGTCACCTTTAATTTCAGCAATATCCTCTTCAATCTTCAGGCAACCAGAGGTACTGAATTACAAGCAGCCATTATACAAGCAGTCGTTCCCTGTGATGCTGCAACTTATACATTAATTAGCAACTGTGAAGCCGGATCAGCGGGGAATTTCTCCCTGGCAGCATTGGGGCTTCCTGCAAACACAACTTATTACCTGGTAGTAAACGGTGCAACAAATGGCGGTGCTGTGCTTCCGGCAGAAGCTACTTTCGATTTGATTGGCTCAGGTACCGGATTTGACAGGCCTGCTCCCGGACTTTCGATCGGCGGCCCAACCATTACGGTTTGTCCGGAAACCCCCACTTCGTTTACTGCCTATCTAAGCAATTGCACTGATACAAGCGATTTCAGCTGGTATGTCAACGGTACACTGACAGCAGTTACACAATCTTCTTTATGGATAACAAGCAGTTTGCAAGACGGGGATGTAGTTTCGGTAGACTGCAGTTGTTTTGATGTTTGCCCTCAATCGTTGACTTATGCTTATTCAGCGGTGACCGTTGATCCTTTAACTGTAGATGCCGGTCCTGATTACACGATCCAGGCCGGAGGGAGTGTACAGATTACAGGAACCTCTAATGGAACCGATTTCATGTGGAGTCCGACACAAACATTGAACACACCTTACTCTATCACCACTTACGCATCACCGGAAGAAACGACCGTTTACACCCTGACCGCTTTAAATACGAATTGTTCCCTTTCCGATGAGATGACCGTTTTTGTTTCAAACAATCTGGACATTCCGGGAAGTTTTTCTCCGAATGGCGACGGACACAATGACAAATGGGTTATTGATGGAATCGGTTTCTATCCCGATGCTCAAGTAGTCATTTACGACCGCTGGGGGCAGAAAATTGCAGAGATTTCCGGTTATAGCCTGATCAAAGCCTGGGACGGTACCAATAAAGGAAAGCCTGTTTCGGATGGAGTGTATTTCTATTCATTGGATCTGCGCCAAAATAACGACACCAAACCTCTGAAAGGAAGTATTACCGTAATCCGATGATGAAAAAGATTTTGCCATGTGTACTTATTTTGATGGCCTTTTGTTCTTATGGACAACAGGTGAGCCACATGTCGCAATGGATGCATCATCAGTATGCACTGAATCCCGCATATACCGGAATCAAGACTTGCCTTGAAGCACAATCAACATTCAGAGGCCAGTGGGTCAAGGTAGACGGAGCTCCATATACCGGCTGGGTAAGCGTTCACGCTCCCTTGCAGGCAAAACGAAGAAAATTCCTGAGTGGCAGACACGGCTTGGGCGGGATGGTTTACCTGGACAACATCGGTCCTTTCCAGGATATCCGGGTACAATTATCTTATGCCGGGCATTTCAATTTCTCACTAACCAATCGCTTGTCACTGGGGCTCGCAGTTGGTGCTAGGCAGCTTTCTTTCGACCTGAACGAAGCAAAACCGTTAACCCCCGACCCAACCATTAACGGAAGTGCATCCCAAATTCTTCCAACTGCAACTTTCGGCGCGTGGTGGAACGGAAAAAACTACTTTGCCGGATTTACTTTGTATGAATTAATTCCTCAAAAATGGAATGTAATCGGTACAACCGCGGGATCACAAATGCATTGGATGGTTACGGGCGG
>DJFP01000022.1:0-6001 GCA_002432565.1 Flavobacteriales bacterium UBA5869 | reverse complement strand
ACAGATGCTTTAATTGCCCTGATTGGATTCCGGTTCAAAGAAAAATGGAAACTGGGTTACTCCTATGATTTTGTTCTTTCTAAAATGCGCCCGAACACTTTCCACTCACACGAGATCACCCTTTCATTTTCACCGTGCAAGCAGCGTTCGGAAAGTACATCAGGCTGTGCCGATTTTGATTAAATTCTCCGGCTATTCCCATTTCACTGTTTATAAGTATCTGCTTCTCACCTCAGCAAAGACTGATTTCTTTCGAAATTTGAGGGTAAAGCAATTTTGAATGAAAAAACAACTTTCTATAATCGCATTAACTTGTGCATTGGCTGCATGCGTACCGGCAAAAAAATACAACGAACTCCTTGAAAAAGAAAAAACATGCAGCGAGGAACTAAGCAAATACAAAGCTTCCAGTATCGAAAATGAAGGAAAAGCAAAGGATTTGCAGGTAATGGTAGATCAGTTCCGGAAGGACATTGTTTCTCTGAAGAAAGACACTTTGGAATTAGGGTCAAACCTGCGCTTCCTGCAATCACAATATGATCTGATGGTGGCGCAAAACGAAGCGTATGAGCAGAAATTGGATCAAATGCGCATGAAAGGAGCCAAAGAGTCCGCAAATTACCAGGCAGATATCGATGCAAAGAACCAGGAACTTCAACGAAAAGAAGATGCGCTAAAGGTCCTGGAAAGCGAATTGGTTGCCAAGGAGAAACTTCTGATTGAACGCGAAGAGCG
This sequence comes from Flavobacteriales bacterium UBA5869, assembly GCA_002432565.1. Lineage (GTDB taxonomy): Bacteria > Bacteroidota > Bacteroidia > Flavobacteriales_D > Crocinitomicaceae > Fluviicola. The sequence goes on along the minus strand of DJFP01000022.1, from coordinate 5,266 downwards.
TGTTACAGAACTCGAAGAAATGATCAAGCGCAAAGATGATGCAATGAAACAGTTAAAAACACGTGTTTCGAACGCATTAAAAGGATTTGAGAATAAAGGTTTGACTGTTGTCGAAAAGAACGGAAAGATTTACGTTTCATTGGAAGCCAAACTACTTTTTGCATCCGGAAGCACAACCGTGGAACCCGACGGAAAAAAGGCTTTGATTGACCTGGCCAAAGTATTGGAAAACGAAAAGGATTTGGAAATCATCGTTGAGGGTCATACTGACACCGATAAACTGGCAAGTTCTGCACATCCTAAAAACAACTGGGAGTTAAGCGTTCTTCGTTCAACGGCTGTCGTTGAGATAATGGTCGGGAACAGCAATATGAACCCAATGCAGTTAATGGCCGCAGGAAGAGGAGAATATCATCCTGTTGATCCAAAGGACAAGGCAAAAAACAGACGCATTGAGGTGATTATTTCACCGAACTTAAATGAGTTATACCAGATTTTAGACGGGAAATAATTTACAGATGGACATCCAAGAAAGGCACTCTTTTGAGTGTCTTTTTTTTTGGAATAATTCGTAACTTAAAGTATACAAAAGAAAGAACATTCAAATGGAACAAACACTGGTCATAGGAGCAACAACGAAGGAAGATCGTTACGCCAACAGAGCGATACGCGCATTAAGAAGTCACAAATATCCGGTAGTCGCCTTCGGACAGAAAGCAGGTACGGTATTGGATGTTGATATTGAAACGGAATGGAATCCTGATTGGGATATTGAAACAGTTACGTTATATCTGGGACCTCAAAATCAGAAAGAATACATAAATAAAATCATAGCCCTGAAACCAAACAGGGTGATTTTCAATCCGGGAACCGAGAATCCGGAGTTTATTGAAAAACTGAGAGCTGCCAAAATCCATCCTGAAATAGCCTGTACATTGGTGATGCTATCTATTGGAAATTACTAAAACAAAAAAATCTTGCTTTTCTCAAGCAAGATTTTTTTATGCCTAACCGCAAAGTGCAATGTGTTCCTTTAATGCATGAATGACCGTCTCTGCTATAAGCGTATGGAATGCATTCTTGTTATCTTCAGAAGCTGTTTCCAACGCATTGTAATAACGAAGACGGTTTTCCAGCTCTCCCTTAATATTGGCGATCGGATAACCATGCTGCATCAAAATAAGGTTCATAATTAACCTGCAGGTTCTGCCATTGCCATCAATAAACGGATGAATCCGAACTATGCGCTCGTGCATTTCTGCCGCGAGAATAACCGGATGGAGAATAGATTTGTTTTCTTTATAATACACGAAGACTTCTTCCATCAATGGATTAAGCAGATATGGCTCCGGCGGAAGATGGCTGCTCCCGGAAATACGTACACCAATTGCCCGATAAACCCCGGCATTCTCACGATCTATTCCTTTCAGGATCAAATAGTGGATTTCTTTCAGGACCCGTTCCGAAAAAACGGTTTTATTCTGAATGATTTCTCCCAGGTAACTGATCGCTTCAGCATGATTAATTGCTTCTAAATGTTCCCGAACAGATTTCCCGCCAACGGTAATTCCATCATTAACTACCAGGTAGGTTTCCTGCAATGTCAGGGTATTTCCTTCAATTCGATTACTCTCATAAGTATAATTCAAATTGAAATACTCTTCCATTTTCTTCAGCTGTAACTGGTTCAAAGGGCGTTTCGATGACCATGTGCTTAATAAATGTGAACATTCCTGCAGTAATTCACTCAATTCTGAAGAAATAGATTTCTCATGCTTAGTTTTGTTTTTGCGGTTATACCTGACACGTTTCTCTGCGACTTGCATTGCCTTTTCAAACAAACGGCTGTCATCATCAAATAAAGCATATATTCGCTCGCCTATCCAGGTTGCTTTAGTATCATCTTCATCCAACTCTAAATGTAAAATGAGTAATTGAAGATGCTTTTCAGAAGGTTGTCTCTCTCCTTTTTCATACTTATTCAGTAAAGCTGTATCAATTCCTGAAAGATTTGAAAGTTCTTTCAAGGTGTAGTTGAACTGCAAGCGCGCTTCCTTAAAAACTGATCCTAAACTCATTTTGACTAAATTATTATTGACAAATTTAGTCAATTTTTTCGGTTAAAAAAAGCCCCGAAAAAATTTTCTCATTTTCCGGGGAACTTCTTAAAGTATCAACATCGCATCTCCGTACGAATAGAACTTATATTTTTCTTTAATTGCTTCATGATAGGCTTCCATCATTAAGTCATGACCGCAAAAAGCAGAAATCATCATTAACAATGTAGAAAGCGGTGTATGGAAATTTGTTACCAAACTGTCTGCAATACTGAAATCGTATGGTGGGAAAATGAATTTATTTGTCCAGCCATCAAATGCTTTTAGCATGTTATCTGTAGAAACTGAAGTCTCTACTGCGCGCATAGACGTTGTTCCGATAGCACAAACTCGTTTCTTGTTTCTTTTCGCCTCATTAACAATGTTTGCAGCTTTCTCGGTAATAATCACCTGCTCCGAGTCCATTTTATGCTTTGTCAGATCTTCTACTTCCACCGAACGGAATGTACCCAATCCAACATGTAATGTAACCTCAGCAAAGTTGACACCTTTCAATTCCAAACGCTTCAACAATTCACGTGAGAAATGTAATCCTGCAGTTGGTGCTGCAACAGCTCCCTCTTCTTTAGCATAGATTGTTTGGTATCTCTCCTCATCAGCCTCTTCCACATCGCGCTTGATATATTTCGGAAGCGGAGTTTCTCCAAGTTCTGTAATTTTCGCTTTAAATTCTTCGTAAGGACCGTCAAATAAGAATCTCAGCGTTCGTCCTCGTGAGGTTGTATTATCAATTACTTCCGCAACCAATGAATCATCATCCCCAAAGTACAATTTATTACCAATTCTGATTTTCCGTGCAGGGTCTACCAATACATCCCACAACAAACTTTCACGGTTCAATTCCCGCAATAAGAATACCTCGATCTTAGCACCCGTTTTCTCTTTGTTCCCGTACATACGAGCTGGAAATACACGTGTATTGTTCATAATCATCACATCACCCTCCCCGAAGTAGTTGATAATGTCCTTAAACAAACGGTGCTCAATTTTTCCGGTATCGCGGTGGACAACCATCAATCGTGCTTCATCACGGTTTTCACTTGGGTATTCAGCAATCAGTTCGTCCGGAAGGTCAAAACTGAATTCAGAAAGCTTCATTTTATTCATACAAGCTGTATTTTTATCTGCTTTAAATCAAAAGTGGGCAAAATTACAAAAAATCAGGCTATTTACAAAGGTTGTTCTTCAATGAATGAGATCCATTCTTCGACGCTCCTGGAATCTTTGATATCGTAAATACCTGATTTGGTTCTTCGCAATGCTATGAGCGTAGCCCCACACCCCAATTTTTGCCCGAAATCATGAGCAATTGAACGAATGTAGGTTCCTTTTGAACAAGAAATCTCAAAACCAATCTCGGGAAAACGAGAAGCATCAATACTGAAATCCATCACTTCAATCGTATTGGCCTTTAATTCTTTTTCAATTCCCGCCCGGGCATAATCATAAGCGCGCTTACCATTGATTTGCTTCGCTGAGAATAAGGGCGGGACCTGCTGCTGAACTCCCAGGAAACTTTGACGGACTTCCTCCAGTTGTTCTGAAGTAATCCCTGAAACATCTTTCTCTGAATTGTACGCTGTTTCCAAATCATACGAAGGAGTTGTCTTGCCCAAAAGAATAGTTCCTGTGTATGTTTTTGCGTCTGAAGTCAGCCCCTCGATCAGTTTGGTGTGTTTCCCAATGCAGATCACTAACAAACCTGTTGCCAAAGGATCCAATGTTCCGGCATGACCCACCTTGAGCTTTTTAACTCCCAACCTTTTACGTAAGTGCCAACGCAGTTTATTGACCGCATCAAAAGAAGTCCATTCAAAAGGTTTATCCACCAAAATGGTGCTTCCCTGTGCAAATTCTGTAATCATTAGAGAATCGTTAATTCATAACCACAAAGCAACAGGATTAGAATAATTCCCCCTACAACTATGCGATACCAGCCAAACAGTTTAAATCCGTGCTTATTCAAAAAACCAATAAATCCCTTAATCGCAATAATTGCAACAATAAAAGCAACTACATTTCCGATTATCAATAAATTGATCTGGTCCCCGGATAAAGAATCGTGTTTCTCAAAATAATCCAGGGTCTTTTTGGCAGTAGCTCCAAGCATCGTGGGCAAGGCTAAAAAGAAAGAAAACTCAGCTGCCAGTTTACGGCTCATTTTCTGACTCATCCCTCCTACAATAGAAGCTCCTGAACGGGAGACTCCGGGAATCATGGCGATACATTGAAAAAGACCAACTTTTAAGGCATCCCAATAAGTCATTTCTTCCATTCTATGAATACGTGGTTTATTGAACCAATTATCCACAAATAACAAGATAATCCCTCCAATCAGAAGGGAAATAGCTACAGCCAACGGACTTTCCAACAATTCATCAATGTAATCAGAAAGCAGAACGCCTAAAACTGCTGCCGGAATAAACGCAACAATTAATTTCAGATAAAATTGAACACTTTGAAAGAAGCGCTTAAAGTACAATGCAAAAACAGCAAGAATAGCTCCCAACTGAATGACGATCATAAATAATTTGGTAAAATCGTCATTCTCAACGCCCATTGCAGCTGAGCCCAAAATCATATGTCCTGTTGATGAAACAGGCAAAAACTCAGTTAGGCCCTCAATGAGAGCCAATATAATTGCTTCAAACCAATTCATGGATTATTTATTCTTGAGAGTTAGAATCTTTTGCTTTCTTCATGATGCCGTAAATCATTACGACGAAACCAGCCACAATTAAAATCGGAGCAACTGTAATTCGAACGGTAGAAAACAATTCCTTTTCATGAAATTCGGAAGGATTATCCGCGCCACCGCCTATCATTAACAGGTAGCCGATGATGTTAATTGCCAAACCGATGAAAATGATCCGCAGGTTTTCTTTTTTAATAGGAAAGTCGAATTTATTGTTCATGATATAAATGAATGTGTCGCTAAATTAATATAAATCATCCAATTTCGCACGTAAATATTTGTTTAGCGCAAACCAGGTAGAAACAACCGTTAGCAGACAACCGATAATCAACAAGGAAGCAAACAACAGCAGCACATCGAGCAGTTTCATGTCAATTTCGACAATATCAAGGACATTGTTCAACGCAAAAAACACGGTCATCAAAAAAGCCATTCCGATAATTCCGGAAACAAT
>DJFP01000161.1 GCA_002432565.1 Flavobacteriales bacterium UBA5869 | reverse complement strand
TACCACAACGCCCATTTTCCCGAAAAGGATTTTCCAGCGGGGAACAGGAGTGGTCAGCAATGTCTCAATGGTTGCACGTTCTTTTTCACCGGTAAACAGGTCGATTGCAGGGAACATACAGCCCATAAAACCGAAAGCAATGAACAAATATGGAAGGAATCCGCCGGCAAGTTTCCCGATCATTTCTTTACTGGAAGCCACATTGGAATGCTCCAGGATGAACGGAGTTATCTTTGCTTCGTCAATTTTAAGCTCGGCATACCGCTGTTTTTTCCAGTTTTCCTGCACATAAGTTACGTAAGCATCTGCGCGTTCTTTCATNNTTATTCGGAATGTAGATTCCCACCTGGATGGAATCCATGCGGATTGCCCGGATCAATGAAACGGTATCTGTAAACGGAACGAATTCTTTTTTTCCAAGACTTTCGGGAACTTTTAGTAAGTCGGCTTCAAGGCTTCCTACCTGGTTGCTCACCAATCCTATTTTCACTTTCTTTTCCGCTGCTTTCTTCTGGAAACTTTCGGATACGGACATGAATATGCTCATGATCATCGGGAAAACCAATGTTGGGATGACGATCATCATCATCACCGTTCTGCGGTCGCGCAATGTGTCGCGCAGTTCCTTTTTAAATACTGTAAAGATCATCGTGTTTCAGTTTTTTGGTCGTGAACAATTCGAATAAATTCTGCTGTCAGGTTTGGAGCCTGCTGCTGTGCCCGGAATGCTTCCATGGTATCATTAAATAAAACTTTTCCTTTGTGGATAATGGTAATGTCATCACACAGTAAGTCAACTTCTCCCATAATGTGGCTGGAAAAGATCACAGTCTTTCCCTGGTTTTTACAATCTCGTATAAGCTGGATGATATTTTCAGCCGTAATCACATCCAAACCACTGGTGGGCTCATCAAAAATGACAACCTGCGGATCGTGGATCATGGTCCTGCAGATAGAAACTTTTTGTTTCATACCCGTGCTCAGCTTCCCGATGCGCTTGTTCTGAAAATCGTGCATATCGAGCAGATCGTACAATTTCTTCTTACGCATCTCAATATCGTTCTTTGAAACACCATATAACTCGCCGAAATAGGAAATGAGTTCGTTGGGAGTTAAACGGGCATAAAGTCCTGCAGAACCGGTTAAAAAACCAATGTGTTTGCGTGCTTCCTGCGGATTTTTCACAGCGTCGATATTATCGATGACAATGCTGCCTTTTGTGGGCTTGAAAATCGTCGATAACATGCGGAGTGTAGTTGTTTTTCCGGCACCATTGGGGCCAAGAAGCGCATGTACGCGGCCAGGAAGGCATTCGAAACTGATATCGTCTACAGCGAGGACGGAATTCTGGTTAGTTCCCAATTCTTTCTTTTGCTGTCTGTTTAAAGTAAAAGACTTGCTGAGATGCGAAATTTGAATCATAGATGAGAGATTATTTTACTAAATTAATAAGTTGTTCGAAGGAATACCACTAAATACTGGATGAAAGTGTTTTTTGAGGATGAGTGGTCTGTGTGAATTACGAATTCCCAATTACATATTACGAATTGCCAGTTTCTCCAATGCATTTTGTATTACCTGACTTACCTCTTTGTGCTGTGAAACGGTCATGAAATGAGTTCCTCCGGGAATAATATAATCCGGATGCACGTTCCCGATTTTAAAAATGCGGTCATAATCGCCGTGAATGTGAAGCACTTTTGCAGGAACAGGTTCTTTTCTTTGCCAGTTTGTAATTTGGCGGATTGCCCATTTGGTGAAAACCGGGTCGGAATCTGCCAGAATTTGGTCCAGCAGTTTCTTTTCACTTGCTGTTTTTGTCCCAAACAACCAGTAATTGATATTTTTGTTCTTCAGTATCTGTTTTACGGGAATAAGTTTGTGTAAACCACTTTTACCAAAGAAACGCATCATTAGCGGAAGCTCTGAACGGGTCCTGACACTTGAAATGATCAGCACGGGACGATTGTTAAGCAAGACGCTCATTTCCTGTGCAATAATTCCACCGAATGAAATACCTATGAGAATCGGATTTTCAGCTTTTACATGAATGCTTAACTGTCTTACATAAGATTCAAATGATTGTTCCGGATCAACGGGTTCCCAGGGAATGAAAACAGGGGAGAAGGTCCCGAAATCGATTTGATCGAAAACACGTTCATCAGCCCCTAAACCTGACAAAATATAACACCTTGTGCCACTATTTCGGGAATTCGGTTCTCTCATACCGAAAAGTTACACAATTTATTTATTCGCGGAAACCCAAACGGTACACGACTCCGAAACGTAAGTCTGTTGTGTTGGTATATTGTCCATATTCTTTCCAGACGTCGATATCATAAAGTCCGAAATAATTGCGTAATTCGGCGTGTATCATCCAGTTTTCTTTAATGGGAATAGCTATTCCAATTCCTCCGGCAATACCAAAATCAAAATTGCTTAAACCACTTGTTCCACTAGCCTTATAAACGACTTTGTTATCAAGGATTGCGCGTTCTGTTCTTGTTAAAAGAAACCCAACATAAGGACCGGCATTCACGAAAAATTTTACTTGGTTTCCAAAAGATGCCTTCACCAAAAGTGGTAAAGTGATGTAATCATAACTGAATACTCCTTTGCCGTTTTTAACAGAATTTCCATCAGGACTTAGAAATGGAAGATCTTTGATCTGGAATCCTTTACGCTGGAAAGAAAACCCTGTTTTGAAAGAAAGAATCTTCTTCGTGTTGTATTGGAAAATAAATCCGGCAGACCCGTATACCATAGGAGATGGGTCTGAGGAAGTGTGGTTTAATTCTCGGAAGGTACTCAGGTTCGGTCCTCCTTCAATTCCCCAGTCATAACGGTTGGATGATTGTGCATGGGTGGAGGCAGCTCCGATTGCAATAAATGCAAGTGCGATCAAGGTGTTTTTCATGATAATTTAAAAAGGTTCAAAAGGTTCAAAAGG
>DJFP01000217.1:21816-23808 GCA_002432565.1 Flavobacteriales bacterium UBA5869 | reverse complement strand
CTGGATATTTTCTACATCCAACGAGTCTCTTAATTGGGTTTTACCGGCATTCAGCGTGAGTGTTCCGTTACCTTGCGTAAATTCCTGGTGCAAGACAACATCCGTCAAAAATGCATCACTTTTATCGTTCACCAGTTTTTCATAACTGATCTTAGACGACTGGATGTCCAGCATTTGGTGATGTATCCGCGAATCAAGCTCCAATTTCACTACTGTTCCGTATGCGATCTCCAGCTTCGGTACAAAAATATTGAGGAAATCCCGGGAATTCTTGATCGTAGCATTTAGTTCAAAATGATCCGTCGATTCGATTCCTCCTGGAAATTCTTTCGGGGAGAAATAAGAAGGGAATGCATCCGAAAGTCCGTTATTTATAGCAATCGGAATGGTATTGAAATTGATCTTTCCATTCAGATCGGCATCTACGATATCACTTCTTAATTCAAAACGGTCACTTTCCGGATTTCGCTCAATATAAAGACTTAGTTCCGGTAAAGCCATTTTTTTACCCTGATCAACAAACTCAATTCCATTGGCATTGATCAGTCCTTCATAAGTCTCCAATGAGTTCCCTCTAATATCCAAATCCAAATTCCCGATAAAAGAAGATTCCGGATCCTTCACAAAATTCAACTGCCCCAGATTTGCCTGTTCGATTCCTACCTTAAAGTCAAAATGCTGTACTTTAGACACATCTATCAACCCATTGAATGCCAGTTTCAAATTGGGATCCTCTACTTTTAGATCTGCATCCAGGATATTATTAATGAAAGAACCATTCGACACAGTAATGTTCGAATAACTGTAATCATTAAACATGAATTTGGTGACTTCTCCTTCCAGGGTTTCCAGGCGGATCATGTCTTTCTGTCCAACGACCCCACTCAAATAAACCTGTCCGGTCACATTTCCGAAAGTCGGATTATCCAGGAATTGCCCCAGGTTAAAACTGTCCACAACAATGTCGTAACGTTCACCGGTTGTCCTGTCAAACGCATAACCACCCTCTTTCAATTTGGTAAAAGTGATTTCATTATCCAGCTGCACAGCTCCCAGCATGCATTGGAGTTTATCACTCTTTAAAGCAAATTTATCGGTGGAACCGTGCACCGTTGTATTCCGCACCTCTGCGTATTGCAGCCTGTCGATCATTTCATCGAAGTTCACGCGGTTTTGTCCGGCATCTTTGGGTAGTTTGATCTTTTCCACATCTGAAAAATCGATCAGTGCGTAATCTACACGCTGATTGAAATTCGAGGCCGAAAGATTCCTGAAATCCGGTAAGGAGTAATTTCCCCGGACTATACTTCGCGTTCCAAAACGCAGGTCCAGGTTATCAATTTTCAGATCTTTAACTTTTTTGGTGACTACTGCGCTCAAAGAAACCACCTCATTCATTCCTTCAAGAGCGGTTCCGAATTGAGAAATATCCCAAAAACTAACCTTCGAAGAATCGATAACAGCGTCAAACGATACCGTATCTACAAAATCATGTAGTCCCTGCAGGGAATTCATCAGCATGTGCAATTTGGAAGCATAAATTGTTGAGCGAGAAGTATTGATCTCAACCTTACTCAATAAAATTCCTTTATGTGGGTTTATTATCGCATCAGCAAATAAATGCCTCAGCCAAAACCCACATTTTTCCTGGGTTTGCAAATGTTTTAACCGGAATGCAAGCACGCCCTTTTCCTCCTTAAAGTCGGTGATATGCAGGATCACGTCCTTAAACTTAAGGTGGTCGTAATCCATCCCGTAAGTGTTCCTTCCTTTCCGGTTATCATCGTAGGAAACGGTTACCCATTCAATGTCGACATTTTTAATGGTTACTTTCGGCGGATCTTTTTTGGGTTTATTGGACTTTTTTCCGGAGAAATAATCGGCGATAAACTCATAATTATAATCTCCGGTGATGGTATCCCGCTCAATTCCAACTCTTCCTTTCGACAGTCCGACACTTTTCAGGTTGATGTATTCTCCTCCGAGATCGAA
>DJFP01000217.1:9744-21807 GCA_002432565.1 Flavobacteriales bacterium UBA5869 | reverse complement strand
GATCCCAAATAGGTCTGAAACTGGCTCGTACGAATGGCAAAAGCAAAAAGAATGAGTATCAAAAGAACCCATTCAAAAGAAATCCCTACTATTCTACCTAGTATTTTGAGTACTTTTGCCATGTATTATATACAAATTTAACAAAGTTGAGCCAACAATCGTTAGTAATTCTGGGAATTGAATCATCTTGTGATGACACTTCCGCTGCTATTCTCAAAGATGATACCATTTTATCCAACGTGACGGCAACACAGGCCATTCACGAACAATATGGTGGCGTAGTCCCTGAATTAGCCTCGCGTGCACATCAACAGAACATCATTCCGGTTGTTGACGCAGCCCTAAAGAAGGCGGCTCTTACTTTGAAAGATATCGATTTAATAGCATTTACACAAGGCCCGGGATTGATGGGCTCATTGGTCGTTGGAACTGCTTTTGCAAAATCCCTGAGCCTTGCACTGAACAAACCCATGGTTGCGGTTCACCACATGCATGCGCATATTTTAGCACATTTTATCAATGAAGGTGTTCCCGTTCCGGGATTCCCATTCATCTGTATGACCGTTTCCGGGGGACACACCCAATTGGTGCGCATCGACTCACCGATCGAAATGGTTGTTTTGGGAAGTACCATAGACGATGCGGCCGGCGAAGCTTTTGATAAAACAGCAAAAATCCTTGGCTTTCCTTATCCGGGCGGACCTTTGATCGATAAATATGCCAAAGAAGGAAATCCGGATGCATTCTCTTTTGCGAAACCACAAGTCGAAGGTTACAACTTCAGCTTTAGCGGACTAAAAACCTCCGTGCTTTACTTTATCCAAAAAGAGGTAGCTAAAAACCCGAATTTCATCGAAGAAAACAAAGCCGATTTGTGTGCTTCCATTCAAGCAACCATTTTGGAGATTTTGTTCAAACAGCTCCGAAAAGTTTCTGCTGATACCGGAATTAAGGATATTGCCATTGCAGGCGGTGTTTCTGCCAACTCTGGACTGCGGGCAAAGCTGGCGGAAGAAGGTCGGAAACTGGGATGGAACGTTTTTATTCCCAAATTCGAATACTGCACCGATAATGCCGCTATGATAGCAATTGCCGGAAAATTCTTAGCAGAAAAACAGCAGTTTGCGCAACAGGATATCAGTGCCGATGCGCGATTACCATTTGTGAAGCCATGAAAAAAGTTGATCTTCCAAGAGCATTCATTGAACGTGTAAGCAAGGACTCCTTTTTAGGAGATTCACTGCTTGAGGCCTTAGAAACCGAGCAGCCGGTTGCAATCAGGATTAATTCCTCCAAAGGGAATTCTACATTTACCGGGTTGGAAGAAATTCCCTGGTCAAAGAATGGTTTTTACCTCAAAGAAAGACCTGTTTTTACTCTGGACCCGCATTTTCACGGCGGACGTTATTATCCGCAGGAAGCGGGGTCTCAGTTCATCGACAGCATACTTCGACAACTAGACCTTCCGGAAGAACCTGTAATATTGGATTTATGTGCCGCACCGGGAGGAAAAAGTACACTTATTGCAGATTTTCTCCAGGGAAAAGGATTGCTTCTGGCTAATGAAGTCATCCAGAACAGATCTAAGATATTGAAAGAAAACCTCACCAAATGGGGAGCAAAAAACAGCCTGGTCAGCAATAACGATCCTGCTGATTTCGACGGCTTGAAAAGTACCTTTGACTGCATACTGATTGATGCTCCATGCTCCGGAGAAGGCATGTTCCGCAAAGACCCGGATGCCCGCAACGAATGGTCGGAAGAATCCGTTAACCTGTGTGCTTCGCGCCAAAAAAGGATTGTGATGGATGTTTGGGATTCACTGAAACCACAAGGTTTTTTGATCTATTCGACCTGTACTTTCAATGCTCAGGAGAACGAAGATAATATACGCTGGATCCTGGAACAGACGGATTCTAAAATCCATGAAATAAACCTTCCCTTTGCGAAAACAGGACGTGATGGTATTGGCTATTATGCACTTCCTTCCGAGTTAAAAACAGAAGGTTTTTACGTCGTTGTCATTCAAAAATCGGGTGAAGAACGCGCACAGAAAAACAAAAACAAGAAAAAAGGCACCCTAACAAGATTAAAACGCGAGGCCTGGCACCATGAATGGATCGGTGATTCAAAGGCAGATCTGGTCCAATGGAATAATTACGTTTTTGCGCTCCCTGAGGGTTCAAGTGAATTAGTAGAAATGCTTCATTCCCAGCTGCGAATTATCAAATTAGGAACGGAATTGGGTGAAATTTCCCGGAAAGGGCTGATTCCTCACGAAGCTTTGGTTTTTGACCCGGGTATTTTATCCGCAGAGGCTCCAGATATTTCTTTGACTTACGAACAGGCATTGCATTACTTAAAAGGTGAAACTTTCAGCCTGGAAGGAAAACAAGGATTCAATACAGTTTCATTTGAAGGAACAAAATTGGGCTGGATCAAGCACCTGGGTAATCGCTTCAATAATTTATTCCCCAAGGAATGGCGGATCCGAATGCGGATCGATTAACGTTTCGGACGAAAGAACTCCAGTTTACCTTTCTTTAAATCGCCCAGGAAAATGCTTGATTCTCCGAGCTTTCTTCCGAACCGGCCGGTATTTTGATGCCACAAGACCAATTCTCCGTTGGCTTTTACTTCCTTTACAACGGCAAAATGTTTTTCCATTTCTTCAAAATACTTCTGACCGTTTTGGATCCCCCCGAATTTCACTCCCTTAAACGCAATAATATCTCCGGGAGAAACACAATTTTTCTTGTAATCGTAAGATGTTCCGAACACATCATACCCGTTCCAGTCTGCATGGGTTTCATTCAATGCCAAACTCAAAACATCCCAGCATTCACCCCGAAGAATCTTCTGTCCCACGTACGGTTTTAAAACTTTCAATATCTCTGAATTCAAGGCTGGGATCGAATCACAACTTTGAACCTTTTGTGTCTTGCCATGGAACGAAAAGACGAGAGCAAATGCAAGGATGCTTAAATATTTCATGTTGCTTGTGATGTTGTTAAACCTATAATGCATTAAATATAAAAAAGTTAAAATGCAATTTGGTATTGCAGCACCAACATATTTTTACGGATTGTTTGGACCGCTTGTCCCAGTGAGTTATTTTCGAAAACAGGCCTGTTTTGAAGTCCTAAAGACAGCTTCGCCCCGTGGGTTCCGTGGATCAGCCAGTTAATACCGACTTCCCCCATCACCGAAGGATCTTTCAATGCCTGGAATTGAGAATACTGAACTTCAACATAAGGCATCAGCGTTCCGTTGTCTTTGGCGAATAAATCGTCTTTGAATTTATAGCCTACCTGAGCAAACAGTATATTTCCGGTTCCCATCATCGGGTAATTGACTCCCGGGCCGTTGATTGTTGCCGAGGAATTCACACCGTTGGCAGGGTTCATTCCGTTTAGCATGCGCAAATAGTTTTTACCGTAATTGAAATTGTTGTATGCAAGGTACGCATTGAATACCGCTCCTTTATTTCCTACCGGCAAATCCAGGAATATGTCAGCACCAAGCAATAACAAAGCAGTTCTGTTTGTATCCCCGGAATCAGTTGTATGCCACATAGCCTGATTTTGATGCACCCAGCCAAGTCCTAAATTCAGTATTTTCTTCTTTCCCAGGTATGTTCCGCTCATATAGGGGTTTGGTGTTGACTCCCGATCAAAAAACTGCCAGAATAAGTATCCGGAAGTTTGTGCACGCGGGGCCTCTGTATTAAAATCCGAATTTTCATTGATCGGCGGAATCGCAACTGTGCTGTTTTTTACGGACATTGGCCTCGATAAAACAATGCGGTAATTCAAACGTGAAATTTCTCCTTTCATGTAAAGTGAAAGTTTCCGGGCAAATTGGTCATTAANNGGTGAAGAAAAACGAGAAACACCTCCCCAGGCCGTCAATCCGCCTCCGATCTGTAGTTGTTTAACTAGGGTAAATTCAGTTATCGCGTCATGCAAAAAAGCACCTGTATGACGTGGCTGCAGGAAACTAAAATTATTCTGTCCGAATTGCGTGTAGAAATAAACGCGTTTTGTCAACTGTCCAAAGGCCTGGATACGCCATCTTCTGATTCCGATATCACCATAACCTGATTTTGGTGTTCCGTCAATTGTAGTTCCGGGGTTAAACTCGGAATACCTTGCCCAGGTCTGGGCCAAAAAGGTTCCCTTAATGTAGCTTGTACCTGATTTATTGAAATTCAGCTTCAATTCAGGGATAAGGATCCTGCTGGAATCTTTTGTTTGAGCCTCTAAACCAAATGAGAGCATCAGGAGACAACCTATTGCCAGTACCTTTTTCATAGTTATTTTTATTTGACGCAAACAAAAATAAGCATGAGAACACAGCTTTCCTCCCGAAATCAAAGATTTATTAAAAGTAAACCCTGGCGATAAACACCAGGGCTCATTTATATTAAAAGTAGTCGGTAATCTTTATTTGAGTATATGAATGGCTCCGCTGAACGTTTTTTTAGCATCCGTATATGGGTCTTTCACATTTGCAATCCAGGAGTAAGCCCCGGCCGGAACAACCTTACCGTTGTAGGTCCCGTCCCAGGCAGCATTCGGATCGTGTGTTTCCCAGATAACTTCTCCCCAGCGATCAAAGATCACCAACTCAAAATTATATTCATCAATTCCTGAGACATAGAATTTCCATGTCTGATTGAATTCATCTCCATCCGGCGTAAATGCATTCGGAGCGTAGAAAATGATATCACTGTTTACCGACAGCACTCGTACAATAGTATCAACACATCCTTCGGCCGTTTCAACAATCAGCTGAATAGGATACGTTGCAATCACACCTTCCGGGTAATGGAACGTTGGATTTTCATTGGTACTGCTGTTCGGATCTGATCCTATGGCTGTCCATTCCCAACTTACCACACCGGGACTAGATTTATCCTGCATTTTTACGACCGTTTCAAAAATGGTCGTCGGGTTTGCAGACATCGTAAAATCTGCTACAGGATTGGCTATTACATTTGCAATTCCAACAAAGGTACTGTCAGTCACGCACCCTCGTGTAGAAGTTGCCACAACACTGATGGTATAAATTCCTGCAGATGTATAGGTATAAGTGATATTGGAATCTCCATAGAAAACTCCTGTCTCTCCATTTCCAAAATCAACAAACACCGAATCTATCTGATCTTTGTTATCCGAATTATTCAGGAATATAAATGCTCCGGGTAAACAAGAATAAGCAAGATTGGACACATAGTTAGGTCTCACCGGTGGTGGGAAATTGATCGTCATACAGGAATCCGTACTCGGCGAACCGCAGGTTTCTGTCAATTCCACACAATAGTTGGTTGCAGACACTTCAGGATCAACCGTTATTGATGTTCCCTGACCTATCACATTCCCGTTTTCTTTCCAGGTAAATGTATAATACTGGCTTCCGTTACCGCCTGTTCCCTGAACCGTTAAAACAATAGATGCTTCCGGACAAATAATCGTATCGGGAGTCAGGTTGGTGATCTTCAATGCAGCCGGTTCACCGATTGTGGTTGTGGTTGATATTATACAATTGTTGGCATCTGTAATCGTTACCGTATGAGTTCCGGCATATAAATCGTTCGCTAACGGTCCTGTAGAAGCGGAACTGCTCCAGGAATAAGTATAAGGCGCTGTTCCGTTCACCACATTAATTTCCACGATACCATCATTGGCGCTGTTACAAGTCACATCCTGCTGGTTAATAATTGTTGAAACCATTCCGGGAATCTCACTAACCACCACTTCTACGGTATCCGTACAACCTGCAGACAGAGATGTTGTTACCTCACAATGATAAGTTCCTGCCGCAAGACCAGTTGCAGTTTGTGTAGTTTGTCCGCCCGCATCATACCAATTATAAGAAACAACTCCTAATGGAGGTGTCATTGTAGCAGTAGCCGTACCATCACTTCCTCCCGGACAACTTACCAAAGTAGAAGTACCGCTAAATGTCGCATTCGTATTCGGAACATTCACATTGACGTTTGCCGAACAACCAAGAGCATCTGTTATTTGAACGGTATAAGGTCCCGAAACAAGATTGGTTGCTGTCTGCGTGGTTTGTCCACCAGGTGACCACAAATAAGTAAACGGTGCAGAACCCTGAGCGGGATTGACTGTTGCAGAACCAACACCTCCGAAACAATAATCTGTTGTTGCAGTTGCAGTACCCGAAACAACTTGTCTGGTAATAAAGGTTGTATCACTGACACCTCCCACTGCAGCATTACATGCAGATGCAGTCAAATAATAACCGGTTGTTCCGGGAGGCACTACAGTTACATTCAACACCCCGCCATTGTANNAACCGTATAATACTGAATTGTAGCTACGGAATAGTTGGATGTGTTACCCGGTGCAATCGGTGTAAATCGTTTACCATCCTGATTGGCTGTCCAAACACTGTTGTTTCTTCCCGGTGTAATTGTAGCTACTGTTCCAGCGGCATTTTCAACACCCTGAATCGCCAAACCTCCATTCCAGCTGGAACAATTCGGTTTTTGACCGATCATCATGTCGATGACATTCGTTGTCTCATAAAATACAAGTGCTCCATAGTAACATGTATTCTGACATGAAAAGGCATTTACACTTTCATACAACACAACGAATTTTCTGTTTGGTGCCGTTCCGATAGTCTGATACTTAATCGGTCCGATTGGTGTTTGGGACGGATTAATATCAGAATAAAAGAGCATTGCAGAATTTCTCGCTGTTGTCAAAGTTGTGTTCGGAAGCGTTCCCATGCCCACCAAACTCCAGGCACAACCTGTATTTGCGTTACTTGCATTAAAACTCACCAAACCATTCGATCCGATGACACAGTTGGTATAATTGGTTCCGTAAAAACTAAAATTAAAACCTATCGGAATTAATCCCGACCACATATCATCCGGCAATTGAGGAAGGGTAACCGGATTATCGAGGGTTATTCCGGCACCTACAACAGGACCTCCACCCGAACAGTTTGTAATCTGGACTGTCTGTCCGGCGCAAACTGTTGCATCCTGTCCGAGACAAAGCGTAACCTGGGCATTTAATGCACTCATTGAGCTAAACAACAACGTACCTATTAAAATTATCTTCTTCATAATCACCTTATTGTATCACCCTTAAAACGAAATTTTTAATTCCAGGTTGCTTAAAAATGAAGTTATCTTAGAAAAATCAACAAATAAATCGCCTGAAAGCTAAAAATACCACACCTATTTCATTTTCAACCCATTAAATACCAAATGATTTCACTTTAAAGATCAAGATTAAATGAACAAAAAAAATCCCGCCTCGACTTAACCGAGACGGGATTCCTTGATCTATATATTAAAGTAGTTGGTATTTACTCAATAATTGTGATTGCTCCAGTAAATGTTTTTTTGTCATCCGTATAAATATCTTTTACACGGGCAACCCAGGAATAAGCTCCTTCTTTCACTTTTACTCCATTATAAGTTCCATCCCATGCAGCGTTTACATCATGCGTTTCCCAAATAACTTCACCCCAGCGGTTAAAGATCAACAATTCGAAGTTAAATTCATCAATTCCGGAAACATAGAATTTCCACGTTTGGTTGAATTCGTCACCATCAGGTGTAAATGCATTCGGTGCATAGAAGATAATATCGCTGTTTACCATCAAAACACGCTCAATCGTATCGATACATCCTTCCGGTGTTTCAACGATTAATTGGATCGGATAAGTTGCTATGATTCCTTCTGGGAAATGGAAGGTCGGGTTTTGATAAGTACTGTTATTCGGATCAGAACCAGGCGAAGACCATGTCCAGTTTATAACATTCGGACTCGACTTATCCTGCATTTTCACAACTGTTTCAAAAATAGTTGTTGGGTTCGCTGACATGGTAAAATCAGCAACAGGATTCGCAATAACGTTAGCAATTCCAACAAATGAACTGTCTGTTACACAACCCAATTCAGAAACTACTGTAACGTCAATAGTATAAACGCCGGCAGCTGTATAGATATAATGAATACTATCGTTTCCATAAACAACCCCTTCATCTCCGTTTCCGAAAGAAACCAATACCGAATCAATCGGATCGTCGTAATCAAAATTCACCATAGCTGCAGTATCCAGGTAGAATACTAAGTCACCCGGCAAACAAGAATATGGTTTGTTTGATCTGTAAATCGGTTTGATCGGAGTTGGGAATGTGATTGTCATACATGAATCCGTACTCGGAGACCCGCATGCCTCAGTCAATTCTACACAGTATTCTGTTCCTGTTACATCCGGATTAACTGTTATAGATGAACCTGTCCCGATCACATCTCCGTTTTCTTTCCAGGTAAAGGTATAATTGTTGTTTGAAGGGCCATTTCCACCAACACCAATTACACTGATCGTTGTTGAATCCTCCGGACAAATAATCTGGTCAGGAGTTATATAAGAAACTTGTAATGCAGGTGGCTGTGTTAAATTCTCACTTGCAGTAACGATACAACCATTTGCATCTGTCACCGTCACCGTGCTCATACCTACATACAGATCATTTGCAGTAGCAGCAGTTGATGCCGAATGATCCCATGAATAGCTGTACGGAGGAGTTCCCTGCGTTACCCCAACTGTTAGAGCTCCATCGTTTCCGGCGTGACATAACACATTGTTGACGATCTGTAAATTAGCTATCATTCCCGGGATTTCGGTTACCGCAACGTTTACAGTTCCTGTACATCCGATATCTGAAGTAATTACACAAGAATAAGAACCTGCAGAAAGACCTGTTGCCGTTTGTGTTGTTTGACCGGCCGGATCACTCCATGCATAAGACAATGTTCCTACTACAGGAGCCATGTTTGCCGTTGCAGTACCATCTGCACCACCCGGACATGAAACTACTGTTGAAGTAGCTGAATATGCAACCGGATTTGCTCCAACTGTAACGTTCACTGTTCCGGTNNCATCCGTTTGACAAAGTTACGGCACATGAATACGTTCCAGGCAAAAGGCCCGTTGCTGTTTTTGTAGTCTGGCCAGCCGGGTCATTCCATAAGTAAGAAGCCGTAACTCCCGTACTCGTTGGATTTCCCGGGATATTGTAATTCGCAGTAGCCGTACCGTTATGCCCCATTGGACAGGAAGCATTTGTGGTAGTTCCGCTGAATGTTGCATTGATATTTGTAACCGTAACAGTAGCCGTTGCAGGAAGAATTGCTGCACCACCAACAGGATTCGGACTGGAAGTAACCGTAACAGTATAAGTTCCGGGCGCAACATTGCTTACCGTTTGAGTTGTTGGATTTCCGGGAATCGACCAGGAATAAGTATAAGGTGCAAAACCTCCGTTTGGTGTTGCTGTTACAGTTCCGGTTGGCTGATTACAAGTTGCCGGTGTCATTGTTGCCGTAACACCGAAGTTTACCGAACAATTGACTGAACCGGATGTTGGTGTCAATGAAATTGTTCCCGGCTGTCCGCTGAAATTAGTAATCAATATAATGTATACTTGTCCGGCAACCGCATTTGGTATCTCAATTGTTTCAACCGATGACCCTGAATAGGAACAATCTACCATTGGTGTAGAACCGGGAACAATGGAACCGCAACCGGACGCAATACTGGTAAATGGCCCGAAAACACCGAAGTCAACATCAATACCACTACCACTGGAAGTCGTCTGTGTCAGCTGAAGTGAAATATATCCGTTACTGGCAGCCCCAATTGCAACCCAATTTGGGTTAGGAGTTGATCCGAGACACCCCCAGGATCCTGATCCGGCAGTACCGGTTCCACTTGGATACGATCCCGAAACAGCACAATTGGATGTACATGGTGAGTTTCCGGGGGTAATCTGTCCATACAAGGACGAGCTTACCAGTAATAAAATGATAAACTGGAAAATTCTTATTGTTTTCATATCAAAAATCTCTTAAGTAAATTGGGTTAAATAGAGTATTCTGCAGCGTAGCCGGTAATTGTGCCGTTTAACGGCTGAAGGATGGTTTGGAATTCTTCTTTTGTAAATACGGCCTGTGATTCTATAATCACCGAAGTACCATCTTCGCTTAACACGAAGGAAATAACTCTGGAATCATTTGTCAATGACGTTTCCAAAGCAGCTTTTTGAGAAGCACCGATTCCTGCAAGACCAATTACATGATGGGCTTTTACACCGGTTAGGATATCAATACCTGCCATTTTGTTTTGATTGATCTGATTTTGAACTTCAGAGCCTGACACGCTATAAATCTTTTCATAAACCTGGCCATAGGATTTGAAGGTCAAAAAAATAGTACTGAATGCGATTAGTAGTAAATAATTCTTCATTTTGGATTAATTGTAATACATGCAAAAGACGCAATTATTAAGATTAGGTTGTCTCTTATTTCCCAAATTATTACCAATTCGGTCATTTCAACAATCAAAATAGGGTTCACACCGATTAATTTATAATGTTCTATAAAAGTTCTTGTCCATTTTTAAAATTAGTTACATTTGCCCCAAGTAAAAACAAAAGCATTAATTACAAATAATATGTCAAGTAAATACCAAGCACAGATTGACGCTTTTATGGAGAAAGTAAAAGCAACCAACGGTCATGAAGCAGAATTTTTACAAGCTGTTCATGAAGTTGCTGAAGCAGTTATTCCTTTTATGGAAGAAAATCCAAAATATAAGAGCGCAAAAATTTTGGAGCGTATCATTGAGCCGGAAAGAACAATCATTTTCCGTGTTCCTTGGTTGGATGACAAAGGTGAAATCCAGGTAAACCGTGGATACCGTGTGGAATTCAACTCTGCAATCGGTCCATATAAAGGAGGTCTTCGCTTCCACCCTTCTGTGAATCTTTCTATCTTGAAATTCTTAGGATTTGAGCAAATATTCAAAAACTCTTTAACAACACTTCCTATGGGAGGTGGTAAAGGTGGATCTGATTTTGACCCGAAAGGAAAATCGGATAATGAAGTAATGAAATTCTGTCAATCATTCATGACTGAACTTTCCCGCCACATTGGTGCTGATACGGATGTACCTGCAGGTGACATCGGTGTTGGTGGTCGTGAGATCGGTTACATGTTCGGTCAATACAAGCGTATCCGCAACGAATTTACAGGTGTATTAACCGGAAAAGCTCGTAACTGGGGTGGATCTTTGATCCGTCCGGAAGCTACAGGTTATGGAACTGTCTATTTCGCAAAAGAAATGCTGGCTACTAAGGATGATTCTTTCTTAGGTAAAACAGTTGTTATTTCGGGTTCAGGAAACGTAGCTCAATTTGCTTGTGAAAAAGCTACACAATTGGGCGGTAAAGTTGTTACTCTTTCTGATTCATCAGGATATATTTTGGATGCTGAAGGTATCGACGCAGCGAAATTGGCATTCGTAATGGAATTGAAAAACGTGAAACGCGGTCGTATTGAAGAGTACGTAAAACAATACCCTGGCGCGAAATTCGTAGCTGGAAAACGTCCTTGGGAAGTGAAAGCTGATATCGCATTGCCTTGTGCTACTCAAAACGAATTGAACGGTGATGAAGCAAAAGNNGTTGCAACATCCGGATTGGAAATGTCTCAAAACTCTTTGCGTTTGAGCTGGTCTGCTGAAGAAGTTGACCAACGTTTACACGGTATCATGGTTTCTATCCACGAAGCTTGTGTGAAATACGGAAAAGATGCTAAAGGAAATGTTGACTATGTGAAAGGTGCAAATATTGCAGGTTTCGTGAAAGTTGCAGATTCCATGATTGACCAGGGATTGGTATAATCGAAAAAACAAAATACCCGAAAACCGTCTCGCTATGCCGAGGCGGTTTTTTTGTTTTAAACAGTAGGGGTGGAAAATTTTCCGCCCCTGCTGTTTTTTAATTGGCAATTCGGCATTCACAATTCGCAATTGAGTACATTTGTGTGCGAGATTCACTATGGAAAAAGAAAAAACAAAACGATTGATTGAATTCGATCGGACCGGATTTGACAACGAAGAACTTGTCACTATATATAAAGCAATTGCAAAACCTCGATTAATTGAGGAAAAAATGTTGATTCTCCTGCGCCAGGGGAAAATTTCCAAATGGTTTTCCGGCTGGGG
>DJFP01000217.1:4961-9712 GCA_002432565.1 Flavobacteriales bacterium UBA5869 | reverse complement strand
CTTTTTGCTCAATTCCAGGGAAAAATGTCAGGTTTTACCAAAGGCCGTGACCGTTCTTTCCATTTCGGAACAAAAGATTATAACATTGTCGGAATGATTTCCCATTTAGGTCCTCAGATGGGGATTGCTGATGGAATCGCCCTCGCTAATAAATTAAAAGGAAACGACCATGCAACCATCGTATTTACAGGTGATGGTGGAGCTTCGGAAGGTGACTTTCACGAATCACTGAACGTTGCAGCTGTTTGGGACCTTCCGGTGATCTTTGGAGTGGAAAACAACTGCTGGGGATTATCTACACCAAGTATCGAGCAATTCCGGTGCAAGCAGTTTATCGATAAAGGAATCGGTTATGGAATGGACGCTTTCCAGGTAGACGGGAACAACATCCTGGATGTAATCCGTACAGTGCGTAAAATCGCTGATTCGATCCGACAAAAACCCCGTCCGTTCTTATTGGAATTTATGACTTTCCGTATGCGCGGACACGAAGAGGCTTCCGGAACAAAATATTACCCGGAAGGAATCCAGGACGAATGGGCAAAGAAAGATCCTGTTACCAATTATGAACTTTTCTTATTGGAACAAGGTGTTTTGACAGAAGAAACGGTTGCTCAAATTCAACAGGAAATTAAGGACGAGATCCAACAAGGATTGGAGATCGCATTTGCGGAAGGCCCAATCGAAGCGGATCTTCAAAGAGAACTAGACGATATTTACGCTCCTTTTACTCAAACGGTGATTGAACCTATCAGTGATAAGAAAACCGAAAAACGTTTGATCGACGCAGTTTCCGATTCTTTGAGAGAAAGTATGGTGCGCTACCCGGATTTAGTGATCATGGGACAAGATATTGCCGAATACGGAGGTGCTTTCAAAGTGACCGAAGGCTTCGTAGAGCAATTCGGAAAAGAGCGTGTACGTAATACTCCGATTTGTGAATCCGCAATTGTCGGTGCAGGACTTGGTTTATCCATCGCAGGAATGAAAGCTGTAGTTGAAATGCAGTTTGCAGACTTCGTAACTTGCGGATTCAACCAAATCATCAATAATTTAGCTAAAATACATTGGAGATGGGGGCAAAATGCAGATGTGGTTGTCCGCATGCCTACCGGGGCAAATACTGCTGCCGGACCATTCCACAGTCAAAGTAATGAAGCATGGTTCTTCCACACTCCGGGATTAAAGGTGGTTTATCCGGCTTTCCCGGGTGATGCGAAAGGATTATTGAACGCGTCTATTGAAGATCCGAACCCGGTTTTGTTCTTCGAGCACAAATACCTTTACAGAAGTATCCGCGAAGATATACATGATGATTATTACACGATTGAAATCGGGAAAGCGGGCTACGTGCGCAAAGGTGATGACCTGACAATCATTACTTATGGGTTGGGAGTTCATTGGGCAATGGAGGCTTTGGATGCACATCCGGAGATTTCTGCCAACCTGGTTGATTTGAAGACACTGCTTCCTTTGGATACGGAAACGATTTACGAGGCGGTTCGTCAAACCGGAAAAGTAATCGTATTGCATGAAGACTGCATGACAGGAGGAATTGGCGGTGAATTGGTTGCATTGATCAACGAAAACTGTTTCGACTCACTGGATGCACCTGTGAAACGTGTAGCATCTTTAGATACCCCTGTGCCGTTTGCAGTGGCATTGGAAAAACAATTCCTGCCGGTAGAACGATTCAAGCAGGCGTTGATTGAATTGTATGAATTTTAATCACAAAAATAATGTGTGGGTACGCGATTAATCGCGTACCCACCCCTCCTTACAAAACAAAAAAACGGTCATCCGATAATTCGAATGACCGTTTTTTGTTATATCATATTTTGATTAATCCCTCACAACTGTGTATCCCGGGTATTTGGATTTGTCGAATACAAACTTGCTGTCTTCGATAGCCGGATTGGAAGTAAATTTTGTCATGGTAAATGTGGAAACTGTTCCGTCATTTGCTTTCATGATCGCCTTTTTCACCTCGTTATCGTCTTTCGAAACATATACAATGATTGTATGGTAATTTGCTTTTTTCGGGTTCTTCGGGTACAAATAGATCACATGTACCTTTTCACCTCCCAATGTTTCCTCCTTTTCGTACTTGCTCTTGAATCCAGATTCCCAGATTGTCATCAACTTCTTAGGATTGATCGCATCTTCGTCATCACCCGAAGCATCTGATTCATAAACTGTTTTCTCTTCTTTTACGATAGACCATTTTTTCAATCCGTTTGAGATCAAGGTCGTTTCCCCGTAAACAGCACTGAATTTATCTCCTTTTACCCATCCTTTACCGGACATATTGGAGTTCGTTCCGTTTGTACTGTTTTTGATCGTAGCGCTAAATTCTACGTAGAAGGTTTTTAGTCCTTTTATTTTAGCCGAAACTTTATCAAGGATTGCGTCTGCTTTTGCATCCTGACTGTAAGCCAATGTACTTCCCAGTAAAGTCAGGCAAATAAATAAGTATTTCATGTTTCACAATTTTCTCTGCAAATATCAGAAATTGTGCCAAGAATAAGTTACATATTAAAAAAATACCTGTTAGATTTCTGTTAAAACAATTGAATGTTCAGAAAGTTCAAGTGCTCAATTTTGAATGGTTTAAACCTTTGCCCCTTTTTGAACATTAAAAATTAGCTGATTCCTTTTGAGCGCAGGAACTCTTCCAGGCTTTCCACATCACTGAAAAGCACCTCACGGGCTTTACTTCCCTGGAACGGGCCAATAATTCCATATCCTTCCAGCTGATCAACTATTCTTCCGGCACGGTTATATCCCAACTTCAGTTTACGCTGCAACAAGGACGCGGATCCCTGGTTATTGATCACAACAATCCGTGCTGCATCGGCAAACATCGAATCGATCTCATCCAGG
Source organism: Flavobacteriales bacterium UBA5869 (assembly GCA_002432565.1). Lineage (GTDB taxonomy): Bacteria > Bacteroidota > Bacteroidia > Flavobacteriales_D > Crocinitomicaceae > Fluviicola. The sequence goes on along the minus strand of DJFP01000217.1, from coordinate 6,829 downwards.
TCGATGTCGCGGTCTTCTCCTCCATCAGCCCCCACATATTCCGGAAGGATAAGAGCTTCGGGATAAGCACGCTGTTCACCGATAAACTTACAAATATCTTCTACTTCCGGAGTATCTGCGAAACCACACTGTACACGAATCAGATCCTGCCCGAGAGAAATCAACATATCCCCTCGCCCGATCAACTGATCCGCACCTGAGGAATCCAGGATGGTACGGGAATCAATCTTGGAAAGCACACGGAATGCAATACGCGCCGGGAAGTTTGCTTTGATCATACCCGTAATTACGTTTACGGAAGGACGCTGAGTAGCGACAATCAAGTGGATACCAATCGCCCGTGCCAGCTGTGCCAAACGTGCAATCGGATGTTCAACCTCTTTTCCGGCAGTCATGATCAAATCTGCAAACTCATCGATCAATACTACAATATACGGCAGGTAACGATGTCCTTTTTCCGGGTTCAACTTACGAGCAATAAACTTGGCATTGTATTCCTTGATCGTACGCACCTGTGCTTCTTTCAGCAGCTCGTAGCGGTTATCCATTTCAATACACAGGGAGTTCAAAGTATTGACCACTTTGGATGTATCGGTGATAATAGCTTCTTCTTCTCCAGGAAGTTTGGCCAGGAAGTGGCGCTCAATCCGGTTATAAAGCGTTAATTCCACTTTTTTCGGATCGACCAATACGAACTTCACCTGTGCAGGGTGTTTCTTATAAAGAATAGAAACCAGGATAGCGTTCAAACCAACGGATTTACCTTGTCCGGTAGCACCCGCAACCAATAAGTGAGGCGCTTTTGTTAAATCGAACGTATAGGTTTCATTCGTAATCGTTTTCCCCATTACGATCGGCAATTCGAAATCGGAATTCTGGAATTTTTCCGAAGCAATCAATGATTTCATGGAAACCATGTCCGGCTTACTGTTCGGAACTTCAATACCGATTGTTCCTTTCCCCGGAATAGGAGCAATAATACGAATACCCAATGCGGATAAACTCAGGGCGATATCGTCTTCCAGGTTCTTAATTTTCGAAATACGAACTCCCGGAGCAGGTACGATTTCGTACAAAGTTACCGTAGGACCTACCGTTGCTTTAATTTTGGCAATATCGATCTTGTAATGAGACAGCGTTTCCACAATCCGGTTCTTATTGTCTTCCAATTCCTGCTTATTGATCGAAACCTGGCCGTTCCCGTAATCTTTCAATAAGTCGATCGGAGGAAGCAGATATCCCGAAAGTTCCAATGTAGGATCGTAATCCCCGTATTCCTGGCGGATCGAGTTAAACTCATCGTCAGAAAGTGTTGCATCTGTTTTTGCGATACTCACTTTGAAATCACTTTCGTCCTCTTCTTCATCGTTTTCGAATACTTCTACCGGCTCAGACTCAATAACAGGTTCTTCGGCTATTTTCTCAACTCCGGACTGAATGACAATAAAACTCTCATCTTCACCGTCTCCATAAGATTCATCTTCTTCCTCATCCTCATCGAAATTGACTTCTGCAGCTTCCTGTTCCGCACGGATCTGGTCTTCCCGGATGGTATTTACCACGTGAATATCCGTCATGTTTGCCTGAATCGGCTGATCGTCTTCAAAGAAGGATTCTTTCGCTCCTTTTGCCCTATTCCACCAGGACATAATATCCGCATTGAACAGTACTACTAAAACAACCCACAAAAGTGCTACAATCGCTACAAAACTTCCGAAACTCCCGATTGTGAGGCGCAGCCAGTTGTTGATCGCAAATCCGAAAGTTCCCCCCAGGTAATCAATATGCTCTACGAAATACCCCAGGAAGATGGAACTCCACACCATAAACAAAACCGCTACGGCAATTGAACGTCTGATCGGAAGCAG
>DJFP01000217.1:4379-4942 GCA_002432565.1 Flavobacteriales bacterium UBA5869 | reverse complement strand
CAGCCAGTTTTGTACAGGCTCCGGATTACTGTCGAAAAGAAAAGTAAAAAGAGATACGTCTAAAACGCGGTCCTGGTCTGAAGTCCACGTAAAAAAGTAAGAAAAGCAGGAAAGAAAGGTGAAAAAGGAAAACAGGATCATAGCAATCCCCAGGATTGTTTTGAATCTTTTCTTATCAAAGCGGTTTGCAAGACGATCCAACAAAGCATTATCAGAAGACTTGCGTTCTTTTGCAGGCTTTCCTTTCGGTGCTTTTTTCGTTTGTTCTTCCGCCGTTTGTTCGCTTTTTTGTCTGTATTCGTTTTCCAATGCCATTCTTCACGAAGTATCTTACGAAGATAACGATAGAAGAGGGCTTTGGTTAACCGTTTTTGATTTAACTATAAACAAACTACTGTTCATTATTCGAATAGAAGGCACGCATGAATTCTTCNNAACTCGTAATGGATCAAACCATCCTGGGAAGGAATGTAGTAATCAAGCGCCAGACCTTTTACTTCCGGGTAGACCTGCAGGTACTTATTTGACAATTTCTTAGAAAAATAGCAATAGAAACCTTCCGT
>DJFP01000217.1:0-4306 GCA_002432565.1 Flavobacteriales bacterium UBA5869 | reverse complement strand
GGATAGTATCTGTTTTTTTCGAAAGATCGGTATGGATCGCATATTTATTCCCGTCCAGTTCTAACAGCAGGTATGCTTTATTCAACAACATATTCCGGATATAAACCTGCACCCCGAACTGCTGCGTNNTTCGTATACAATGTCACATTCCAGGATTTCCAGACAACATTCGAATCGGGAGCCATAACTGTAGCTTTATACTTCAAAATACCGGAAAAAGGTTCTTGCGAAAATCCGGAAAATGCGGTGATTAAAAGGATACTAATAACACAGATTAATTTCATGTTTCAATTTTAATTAAATCGATCAGTCACAACTGATTTCTCACTCAAATGTTGCAAATAAATCGTTCATTTTCTGATTGTATTCGTCGTAACTGATAGCAGTTCCTTTTGCCGGCAAAGTAAACAACTGTTTTTTAGACTCATCGACTTTGGGGATAAACTTTATTGCTTTATAATCCATTCGAATACCAAAACGATCTACGGAATAAGCAAGCAATACTCCCGGAACTTCTTTAAATGTATTGTACCAATTCGGATTTTTCAACTCAATCTCTTCCGTATACCAAAGTGTAATCACATCCGACTTATTCTTAACACCTGTCGCGACAGCTTTTTTCACATTAAAACCAGCAAGTGTATCTGTTTCGTCTGTGAACCGGATATTGTATTTCGTTTGATCGTTTAACATTTTGTGAATTTCATCGGGAGCCAAATCCGTTTTGAATGCCTCTTCTCCATATTGGAAATAAATATCCATTTCTTTTTTGTTACAGTCGATCAGCAAAACATTTTGAAAATTTCCACGGCTGATATCATTCCGCACCTTTCCATTCTTGAAACTGACTTCGATTTCTTTCGGCAGGATATTGTAAAGGAATACATTCTTTTTGTGGTTCGGGTAATCTGCAGCATAAATGATTGTGCCCTCACGGATAACTTCCTTTTTAGAAGTACATGAACACACCAGAAAAATGCAAATCCCTAAGAATATGGATGACTGCTTTACCAACATATAAGATCTTTAATAAGAACCTGATACGGTAAATTGTTGAAAAGGTTTCGCGAGCTTGGATAACTTAAAAGAGTCAGACTAAACCAAATATGTATTTTTGCGCTATTAACAATTTGTTATGAATCGGAAAATTGAAATCATTGTAAACAACTCAGAATTGGCAGCAGGCACCAGAGGGGCATCATTGGGACCGGGAGCTGTTATGACGGCAGCCAGGAAAGCAAACAATCCGTATTTCGGACTTTACCCCCTTCATCCTTTGCCTGATTACAATCGATTTCTAGACCAAAAGAACGAAACCGAATTTGCCAAAAACCTGCAGGGTTTCAAGCTGGTTTTCGAGTCTGTAGCTGAAAAAACGACCGAGATACTCCATAAAGGGTCTTTTCCGCTTATTTTAGCCGGAGACCACGGTTCGGCAGCCGGAACAATTGCGGGTATCAAAGCTGCTTACCCGGACAAACGCCTTGGAGTTGTGTGGATTGATGCTCACGGAGATCTTCACTCTCCTTATACCACACCTTCCGGAAATATCCACGGAATGCCTTTGAGTCTTTCATTGGGAAATGACAATTTGAGATACCAGCGAAATACGCCTTCGGAAGAAACCGTATCTACCTGGAACGAGCTAAAACACAAATACACCGGCACAATTAAACTAAACCCTGCGGATTTGGTTTTTATCGGCGTAAGAGATACTGAGTATGAGGAAAATCAGTTAATCGCAGAAAACAACATCACCAATCATACGGTAGAATCCGTGCGTAAAGAAGGTGCCCAGGCTATTGTTGAGCATGTTTTGGAACAACTGGCCCCTTGTGATATTATCTACGTTTCATTCGATGTGGATTCCATGGATCCCGAAATCACTTCTTTCGGTACAGGAACACCCGTTGGAAACGGTATTTTCCCGGAAGAAGCGGAAGAAATATTAACTTTGCTGGCTCAGGACCCAAAAACGGTTTGCATTGAATTCGTTGAAGTAAACCCGTGCCTGGACAATAAAGAAAATACGATGGCAGAAATGGCTTTCTCTATATTGGAATCAGTTACAACTGCGTTGAATAGTTAAAAAGTTCAAAGGGGTTCAAATCTTCTTCGCTCACTGAGCTTCGAAGGTTCAAGAGTTTAAGCAGTTCAATTTGAACATTTGAACATTTGAACATTTGAACATTTGAACATTTGAACATTTGAACATTTGAACATTTGAACAACAATAAAAAACAAAATAAACAGTCCTAATGGAAGATTTAATCAAGTCGGCAATCATTGAGAAATCCAGTCAGTTATTTGGTTTCGAATGTTCTGACTCGCTGATTCAGTTTCAAAAAACAAAAAAAGAATTCGAGGGAGATACAACTTTGGTATTGTTCCCTTTGATGAAACTTGCCGGCAAAGCCCCGCAGGAAATTGGAAAAGTACTTGGTGATTTTTTAAGGGACGACATTCGCTGTGTCAGTGATTATTCCATAATCGGAGGATTCTTAAATTTAAGTTTCCCGAATAACTACTGGACACAGCAACTGAGTGAAATAGATTCAAACGCATCTTTTGGGTTGGCAGAAAAGAACTCCAAACCGGAAATCATGGTGGAGTATTCCTCCCCGAACACCAACAAACCGCTGCACTTAGGACATTTGCGAAATAATTTCCTGGGTTATTCTGTTGCACAAATATTAGACGCTTACGGTCACAAAGTGATCAAAACACAGATCATTAACGATCGTGGAATACACATCTGCAAAAGCATGCTTGCCTGGCAGAAATTCTCACCCCTGAATGAAAAGGGGGAACGCGAGAATCCTCAAAACACAGGTATGAAGGGTGATAAACTGGTTGGAAAATACTATGTAGAATTCGACAAGCAATTCAATGCAGAGGCCAAAGAGATCATTGCTCAATGGAATGCCGGGAATTTCGATGGTTATTCTGAAGCTTCTATTGCTAAGTACCACGAATTTACAGAAGCAAAAGCCGGTAAAGACGAAAAAGCAGTTGCAGGTTTGGATGATAAGATCAAAGAACTGGCTAAAAACGAAACTTCCATTTTGCGCGAGGCAAAAGACCTGTTGGTTCGCTGGGAAGGAAGAGATCCGGAAGTATACCTGCTTTGGACAACTATGAATGGCTGGGTGTATGACGGGTTCAACCAGACCTATGAGAAAATGGGGGTTGATTTTGATCGTTTATATTACGAGTCTGACACCTTTATTCTTGGAAAAGACCTGGTAAATGAGGGCCTAAACAAAGGCGTTTTCTACCAAAAAGAAGATGGCTCCGTTTGGATCGACCTGACAGGTGACGGGCTGGACCACAAATTATTACTGCGTTCAGACGGAACTTCCGTTTACATGACGCAGGATTTGGGGACTGCCGTTGACCGATTCAACGATTACCCGGAACTGACCGGAATTATTTATACCGTAGGTAACGAACAGGACTACCATTTCAAGGTGTTGTTCCTGATCCTGGATAAATTGGGTTACTCCTGGGCGAAATCATGTTTCCATTTATCCTATGGAATGGTAGATCTTCCTTCAGGGAAAATGAAGTCTCGTGAAGGGACTGTTGTCGATGCAGACGATCTGATGGATGAAGTCATAGAAAGTGCTAAAGAAATGACAGCAGAACGCGGACATTTGGACGGAATGAGTGATGCAGACCGCGAAAGTTTGTATAAAACAATCGGGATGGGCGGCTTAAAATATTATTTATTGAAAGTCGATCCGAAAAAACGCATGATGTTCAATCCGGCGGAATCTATTGAATTGAATGGCCACACCGGTCCGTTCATTCAGTATGCACATGCACGTATTCAGTCACTTCTTGGAAAAGCAAACAGTTTCAAACTGGATACCAATACTGAAATTGGTGCTTCCGAAAAGGAAATCATCAAGCAATTGGTTTTGTATCCGGCAATTATCGAAGAAGCTGCAAAAACCTATTCTCCTTCTGTTGTGGCAAATTACACGTATGAATTGGTGAAGTTATTTAACCAGTTTTACCAAAACGTGATGATCCTCAGCGAAACGGATGAAAATCAAAAAGCCCTGCGTTTGACGGTTAGTCAGAACGTTGCAAAGGTGATTAAGAGTTCAATGAATCTGCTTGGAATTACGGTTCCAAATAGAATGTAATTCATGAAACCTGGTGGGTATGCGATTAATCGCGTGCCCACCTAGAAATAAAACCAGAAACGGGTCTCGGCTAAGCCGAGCCCCGTTCTTTTTTCACCCAAATCGTACCGCTTTGAGCGGACAATTTGTACTTGGCAGACGCGGAATATCAC